>NZ_JASPJU010000005.1:111184-193077 GCF_030232435.1 Corynebacterium sp. MSK012 | reverse complement strand
TGCTTATATCCGCCCGATTTACCCAGCCTAATCAGCAGTAATGCTGAAAGTCAGACACACTTTTTGCTACTTAACCCCCAATTTTGAAGACAAATGAAGAAACCCCCGGTAGAACAACTACCGAGGGTTTCCATCTGCGGAAGCAGGGGGATTTGAACCCCCGGAGGTGTGACCCTCGCTGGTTTTCAAGACCAGTGCATTCGGCCGCTCTGCCATACTTCCAACGACAACATCATAACCGCATACCGCCGTGAGGCAGCAAACGCCCTCATAACACCCCTTGCCAGCACCTTTCGCTAGCCTTCTCATCCCACACCACACCCCAAGCATCCACCTCTACAGACATAACTATTTTTGCTAATTGCAAAAGAGCTTGAAATACCGCGTGCATAACCAGTTTTTGCATTACCTTTGAAGACTATGAAGGCAATCATTCAGACTGATCTTTCCAACCCCCGCGCCCTGGAATGGGCCGATGCTCCGGAACCGACTCTCGAGGATGGGCAGGTGCTGGTCAAGGTCAAGGCCGCTGGCGTAAACCGTGCTGACCTACTGCAGGCCGCTGGCCACTACCCGCCACCGAAAGGCGTGACCGACACCCTCGGCCTGGAGTGCGCGGGTGTCATTGAAGAGGTCAAGGGGGACTCCCAGGGCTGGAAAGTCGGCGACGAGGTCTGCTGCCTTCTCTCCGGTGGCGCTTACGCCGAAAAGGTCGCAGTCCCGGCCGGCCAGATTCTCCCCCTGCCACATGGCTACTCCTTCACCGAGGCCGCATCCATCGTCGAGGTTGCCTGCACGGTGTTCTCGAATGTCGTGATGATTGCCGGCCTCAAGGAAGGCGACCTACTGCTGGTCCACGGTGGCGCGGGTGGCATCGGCACTTTCGCTATTCAGATGGCCAAGCGGCTCGGTGCTCGCGTCGCAGTCACCGCCGGTTCGGCGGAGAAGCTGGCTAAGTGCAAGGAGCTCGGCGCCGACATCCTCATCAATTACAAGGAAGAGGACTTCGAGGAGATCGTTGCAGCTGAGGGTGGCGCCAATGTCATTCTGGACATCATGGGCGCAAAGTACCTCGACCGAAACGTCAAGGCCCTGGCGAAGGACGGCCACCTGGTCATCATCGGCATGCAGGGAGGCGTTAAGGGCGAGCTCAACATCGGCCGCCTGCTGAGCAAGCGCGGCTCCATCACCGCCACCGGCCTGCGCTACCGCGATCTCGCTGACAAGGCTCGCATCGTCAACGCCACAGAGGACACCATCTGGCCAATGCTTGCCGACGGCACCGTCACCCCTCAAATTCATGAGGTCATGGATATGCGCGACGCAGCCAAGGCCCACGAGCTGCTCGACAGCGGCGCGGTCAGCGGCAAGATTGTGCTGACCGTCTAGTTAGCTGACTACCTAGTTAACCGAGCGAGGCAACTGCGCGCACGAGCTGGTCAATGTCGTGCGGCGTATTGAACGGCTGGAGGCCAACTCCCACGGCGCCTCCAGCCTCATCGATGCCCATGGCCTCCAGCAGTGGCGATTCGTATGCATCAACAATGCTGGTCACGAGGCCATTATCCAGCAACCTATCCACGACCACCTTCGCCGACACCCCATCGACGAGGAAGCTAACGCGCGGAATGTGCTGTGCCCGCGACACACTCGCGAAAGAATCATCTTCGGTATCCATGCCGATGATGTACACCCGCGGCAGGGTCATCAACGCCGCAATTAGGCGTTCCGACAACGTCGTCAAGTAGCGAGAAACCTGCGGCATCGCCGTTTCAATGCGGTGCCTACGCGACCCCCTCGCCGTGCTATCCAGCGATGCCAGGTGCAGCACCGATTCCGACACTCCGCCGAGCAATGCCGGCGACACCGGGGAAACCTCGATCCGCTCGACGCCGCGCACATTCGGCACATAGCTTAACGACGTCATGCGCTCGAACATCTCGGGATCCTTGAACACCAATGCTGCGACCTCAGGCCCGCCCAGCACGGAGGCATCAACCAGCATGATGTCGGCGCCCAGCTTGCTCATCGACACATCGCGGTAGGCGACAATATCCGAGGCATCAACCAAAACCCAGGCGTTGGAGTACTCATGCACCCGCCGAGAAATGTCAGCTACCGGGGCAATGGTGCCAATGAACGGATCCGCGGCCGGGACGACAACGAGGCGAGTGTGCTCGTCTACGAGCTCGTCGAACTGCCAGGACGGCAACGTACCCGAGGACAAGTCAGCCTCAGCAATGCGGACTTGAGCTCCGTAGAGATTGGCTGCTCGGCGTAGTGGTGCGTGTACGACCTGCGAACCAATGCGAGAAATCACCAGGTTAGAGCCGAGCGTCAAGCGTCGACTCATTGCGGACGTGAACTGCTCCATGAGCACCTCACGCGAAGATCCCAACACCACGCCGGCGACCGGGCCACCAGTGAGATCGGCAAAAGCCCGGCGCGCACTGGCGGTTAGTTCCGCTGCAGCGGGAACGCCCGAGCTGCGCGACTGGCCATGAGCCCCCGCCCCAGTCTCACCAGGAAGGGACTTCTGCGCATTGCGAAATGCAGAAATCATCGCAGCCTGGACACGCTCGGGTACCTGGGTGCGTTGACCCGCATTGAGGTATGTCCACCCGTCGGAAAGCGACGAGTAAGCACCCCTGGTTGTCGGCACATCGAAGGCCATGAAAACCCTTTCCCGGTTTCGAATTCAAGCTGCGATATCTATTTCAGAGTTAACTGTGCAATCACCCACGAATCGAGCATCCATGCCCCGAACCGTGTATCGCTTGCACATCTTAGTTGGAGCCAATTCTATCGAAGCAACCCCATATAGGATAATCTTTATCCCTTTTTAGCAGTTGCTTAAAATTGGCCGAACTTTTCCTGCCTGTATCCATGCGCAAGCACTCCCGATGCGTGAACCATATGCACCAGCTGCATGCCATAAAGCAGTTACAGCGGCGATTGTATGTAAGTTTTCCAGGGTCACATAACCAGTCACATAACCAACCGTGGAAACAGCCTCAGAAGCACCACGTCACCACCAATGACGACCGTCCCACGCGACCGTTGTTCGCTGTCACGACATGGAATAATGGCTCGCCCAGTGCCGTCGGTATTCAATCTAAACCGCCCTAGCTAGTATTTTGGAGACGTGACTAACGCAGAAAATGATCGCCAATCCGCAGCTGCAGCCGACCAGTCGGCCAATACTGTGCGCAATGGCTCCGCTATCCGCACGGAGGAAACTCTCCGTCGCGACATTGCGCGAATGGTTGACGCAACGGGTGAGGCACCGGCTTTCAAGTCGCGTTCCCGTACCATGGGCGCTGCCTGGCGGGATCTGGCTACCGGCTTTGGCCAGCGCGAACTGTGGCTGCAACTGGGCTGGCAGGACATCAAGCAGCGGTACCGTCGCTCCACGCTTGGCCCGCTGTGGATCACCATTGCCACCGGCGCGATGGCCCTGGCTCTCGGCCTGCTGTACTCGCTGCTGTTCCAGCAGGACCTGGCATTCTTCCTGCCGCACGTGACCGTTGGTCTGATTATCTGGGGCTTCATCTCCGGCTGCGTGCGCGAGGGCGCAACCGTCTTCATTGAAAACGAAGGCCTCATCAAACAGTTGCCCAGTGCGCTGAGTGTTCACGTCTACAGGCTGGTGTGGCGTCAGTTGCTTTTCCTGGCCCACAACATGGTGATTTGGCTGATTCTCGTGCTGGTCTTCCGTCCGGATTTGGGCTGGAACTTCTTCCTGGTCATCCCCGCGATGGCGCTGCTGGTGGTCAACGGTGTGTGGGTGACGATGTTCTTCGGCATCATCGCTACGCGCTACCGCGACGTGGCACCACTGCTGGATTCCCTAATTCAGCTGGTGTTTTACATGACTCCGATTGTGTGGACCACCAAGACACTGGAGGAACAGGGCGGTGCCGTCGCCGAACGCGCACGCATCGCAGAAATCAATCCCCTGTTCCACTACCTGGAAATCATCCGCGCCCCACTGACCGGCCAGCCGGTGGATACCTACCACTGGTGGATCGTCCTCGCCTGCACCGCAGTTGGCCTGTTGCTGGCACTCGGGGCCATGCGCCTGTGGCGCTCCCGCGTGAGCTACTGGGTTTAGGCCGCAAAGGCCGTCGTAAAGCGAATAGAACTAGCAAGGGATAAGCATGGTCAGCATTGATACTTACAACGCGTGCGTTGACTTCCCCATTTTCGACGCCAAATCGCGGTCGATGAAGAAGGCGTTCCTCGGCGCCGCGGGTGGTGCGATTGGCCGCAATGACTCCAATGTCGTGGTCATTGAAGCGCTGAAGGACATCAACATCCATCTGCGCGAGGGCGACCGCGTCGGCTTGGTTGGCCACAACGGAGCGGGTAAGTCCACGCTGCTGCGACTACTGTCGGGAATCTATGAGCCCACGCGCGGTGCCGCCGATGTGCGCGGGCGTGTGGCTCCGGTGTTCGACCTCGGTGTCGGCATGGACCCGGAGATCTCCGGCCTGGAAAACATCATCATCCGTGGCCTGTTCCTGGGGCAGACGCGCAAGCAGATGAAATCCAAGCTCGACGAAATCGCAGAATTCACCGAACTCGGCGATTACCTGCACATGCCGCTGCGCACTTACTCCACCGGTATGCGCGTGCGTTTGGCGCTCGGTGTGGTCACGTCCATTGAGCCGGAGATCCTGCTTCTCGACGAAGGCATCGGAGCCGTCGACGCCGCATTCATGGCGAAGGCCCGGACGAAGTTGACCGAATTGGTCGACCGCTCCGGTCTGCTGGTGTTTGCGTCGCACTCGAATGAATTCCTGGCGCAGCTGTGTGACACGGCACTGTGGATTGATCACGGTACGGTTCGACAGGCAGGGCTTGTCGACGAAGTGGTCGAAGCCTACGAAGGTAAAGAAGCCGCCGACCAGGTGCGCAACGTGCTCGCGCAGCGACGGTAGTAGCTTCGCGGGGAGTCCGGGCGCGGTTCCCCCCATCGTGGCCGAGCGAGCGGCTCGCGGGCAGCCGGCCGGCGGCTGGCGGGCGGCACGGATGCTTGGAATTGCCCACCCGGAGCAACATGGCAAGATAGACAGCAATAAAAACAGTAATAAACGGTACTTCCCCCGATGGAGAACGAAGTGAGCGAAAACTCGGCTGACCACCCAAAGCACGATGAGGCAGCAACGGCCGCAATCGTGGTGACTCACAACCGCATCGAGGACCTGCGTCAATCGCTTCCCATCGTTGCCAGCCAGACCCACATGCCGAAATGGCTCATCATCGTCGACAACGGCAATGACCCGAAGGTCAAGGAACTCGCTGAGCAGGTGGCGGCGCAGCAGTCGTCGGAAAGCGGATCGGCGCCGGAAATTCACTACTTCGGCTCCAAGACGAACTTGGGCGGCGCTGGTGGTTTCGCACTGGGCATGCTGACTGCGCTGTCGCTGGGCGCGGAGTGGATTTGGTGCGCCGATGATGACGGGCGCCCGGAGGACTCCTACGTGCTGAAGGCGCTGCACAGCTGCGCGCGACGTCACCAGCTCGACGCTGTCTCGCCGGTGGTCTGCGATATTAAGGCTCCGAACAAGCTGGCATTCCCCCTGCGCCGCGGGCTGGTGTGGCGTCGTCATCGCGAGGAGCTTTTCGAAAGCGGAATCAACCCCAAACTCCCGGCAGTGAACGACTCTGAGGGGCGGAGATGGTTCACCAATTTCGCAGATCAGAAGGCTGCGACCGGACTCGAACTGCCTAGCGACCTCGAAACCATCGACGGCAACCACGACCTCCTGCCCGGCATCGCATCCCTGTTTAACGGCGCACTGTTTAGCGCCCGCTCGCTGGAACAGCTCGGCGTTCCCGACTACCGCCTATTCATCCGCGGCGACGAGGTCGAATTCCACCGCCGCCTGGTCCGCTCCGGCCTCCGGTTCGGCACATGCTTGACGACGGCCTACCTGCACCCCTCCGGTTCGGGTGAATTTGTGCCCATTCTCGGCGGCAAAATGCACACGCAGTACCCGACCAATGACTTCAAGCGCTACTTCACCTACCGCAACCGCGGCTACCTGATGAGCCAGCCCGGCATGCGCAAGCTCATGCCACAGGAGTTCCTGCGCTTCGGCTGGTTCTTCCTGGTCCAGCGCCGCGATGTCCGCGGCTTCTACCGCTGGTTCAAGCTACTGAAGCAGGGGCGCGCGGAGAACTTCGAGCGCTTCGATCCAAAGTCGAAGTAGTTCGGGCTGGCGTTGCGGCTGGTGGGGCTGGTGGGTTCGGGCAAGCGCTGAGGCTGATGAGGCTGGTGGGGCTGAGGCTGTGGCGCTGGCCTGCATATTTGATCTCGCCCGGGTCGTGTAGTCCGCATTTCGAGTGCTCAGTGCGCAAAAGTGTTACCTAACCCCTGGTTCCCTTCTCCTCCACTGACATATCGATGAGGTATTCACTCATCGATGCGCTACAGCCTGCGCATAAGTGAATAGTCCTACGATAAGTGCGCGGGCCAGGCCAACAGCGTGGCCATAAGTCCTGAAAAGTCATCGACAAGTGGCGGAAAGTTGGCCATAAGTCAGCACAATTGCAATAGGTCAGCAGCTGAACTTAGCCTGAGTCGCGCGAGGCCGGTGCATTTTCCAGAAGCTGCAAACGCTGCTTACGCTCCTGGATTCTGGACTCACGGAGCTGCCGATCTTTATACGGGACAGTGGCTTGACGAAAACGCCCAACTTCGGACGAAAATACCAACCCACCTGCCTGAATGCGCTGCCTCTGCCGAATAGCGAACTGTCGCAAGACCTCCACGCAGTCCCCATTAATGACCTGTGACCATTGGAAGCGGAGTACATCTAAGTGGAGGTTTCGCAGACGCTTCTCGCGAGCTTGCTCTTTCAGAAGCACAGTCTCCGTAGCTGCTACCCCGCCACCGGAATACTTAGTCAGCCCATCGAACTCAATGATCAAATTCAGATGAGGCACATAAAAATCGACGCGCCCAATGAATCCTTCACTGTCATAGAACTCGACTTGCTGCATGAGCACGCATTTTTCGTCGTAAAGCGTGGCAATTCCTGAGTCGATTATGCATTTCTTTGTGATTGACTCACCGATGGTTTCGCTGTGTGCGCTGGCAGTTCGAAGTAGCTCGCGGGCGCGGCGGGTACCCGGCGAACGTGGGTAATTTGTGAGGACGGTGTGCAGTTCTTCGAGGTCACACCACTGTCGCAGTGCGGTGTCAACGATGACTGGCCCGTTTTCGGACTCGGCGGTGCGGCAGATATCGATGACGGTTTTCGGCACATCGGTAACGCAGCGCCCACCAATGCGAACGATGTCTTGTTCGAGGATTCTGTCACCGACATGGCGCAATCCGCCGCCAGGTCGGCGCAGGCCGGAATTGGCAAGCGCGATTGTGGCATTTCGAACAAGCAACGGGATGCCATGCAACGCAGCGGCTGCTTCACCCGTAATGATTGTCCCGGAACCTGGCTTGACCAGTGCCTTTATCTGCAGTTGAAAACGTTCGAATGCTGACAGCGCATTCCAGCGAGAGCACTCGATGTATGTGCCGTACGCCAGTCTGAGCAGGGATCCATCTCGAATATTTGCGCTTCCGACGTGCCCGTGCAGATTATCCAGCTCTGACTTGGCACTGACATATTCACAAGGATGCTTGATTTGTTTCTGCGAAGCCGCGTGGATGAGGCCATCGGAATCGTAAGTCCAGTTAGGCATTGGTTTAGGCACGCTCCCCGAGGTGGGCTACAGGAATTCACGCATTGGAATTAGTGCCTTTAGTTATGGTCGACCCCGCGGAAATTGGCAGCAGAAAAGCCGCCGAATTGCCCGTTTCTGTGGACAATTTGGCGGCTGTGGATAACTAGCTGCGGACACCCAGCTGTCGCTTACTTAGTACTTGGCGCCGTCCTCAACTGCGAGACCGAACGGAATGCCGGTGTCTGACGGCCAGTACTTCTCGTCAGCTGAGAAGCTAATCGTTACCCTTTCCCCGTCGCTGTGGAGACTTGGGTTAATCACGACATGGTCAATAGTGCGTGTCTCAGATTCATTACTTCCTGCAAGCTTTGCTGTCACTTCAGTTGGCTGGTCGAGAACCAGAATCGCAAATTGTCGATCGTCGGCAGTATGGGGGTTGGGATCCTCACGCTGCTGATAAGCGAGAACCTCGGCTCGATTCTGGAAAACCTTCACAGTACCGGTCACGGTCTGCTGGCCGCTGGTTCCGTTGCTCGACCCCTGCGAACTAGAACCCGAAGCCCCAGACTGCGAACCCGAGCCCGAGTCCGAGTTCGAACCCGACCCCGAAGCCTGCTGCCCCGCCGTCGGATTCGGGCCACCGTTGCCACCGTTACCACCATCAGCGCCAGTACCATTCGAGCCCGAGCCCGGCGCGCAGTCATTACCAGCAGCAATGGCCTCGACGACATCCAGGTTGTCAACCGGAATCCAGTTAAACTGTTCGAACTCCCCGGCACCCGGATTCGCAGGCGTTTCCACCAGCTCATTGCCCTGGCGCGTCACCAGCAAATCTTCCTGATCGCGCCCCATCCTCTCTGCAGAAAACGAGAACATACCCGGCTGACCAGTAGCTCGCTGAAGAGCGCGACGTACACCGCCCACAGAAGTCACGCCGTCATGGTAGGAATTCTGAAACTGAATTTCCTGACCATTTTCGTCAACGCCGTAGACACCAATCGCATCAATTTCGGCGCTCATCGCACTTGTGCCATAGTTCAGCACCAGCTCGGGCACGCACCCATCATCAAGATGCACGAGCGCATATTTCATCGCCCCACCAGGACTAACTTCACCGACAAAAGTCTGCAGTGGCGCCGGGTTCGCCAGCACCTGCTTGTACACAACGACGGCCTTCTCCGCCTGCGCCTGCGCATCGCCATTTTCGCTTGACGACGACGCCCCACCCTCGGCAGCCGCCGAATCGCCACCCCGTTCCCCAGAAACCTGGAGGAAAAGGAACAGAGCCAGCAACAGGATAATCAACACCAGCAGCACCAAGATGGTGATGAGCTGCTTGCGGGTTTTGCCACCTGAGCTAGTCGAAGGCGTGGGTGTGTGCGTGGTCATGATTGAAGAACTACTCGCCTTGGAAGAATTTTTCCCAGTTGTCTTCGCTGGTCAAAGATGGCACGGCGGCACGCCACTGCTTCGCAAGGTCGTCCCACTTGGAGGACAGTTCGCGCATGAGGCTGATGGTCTCGGCGCGCATGGACTTTTCCTTATCCAGGTCGCGGACCAGGTGACGCACACCGTTCTGGGAGGCATCGGTAACCCAAACATCGTCGAAGGTGGAAATGTGCCACCAGAAGGAGTCCTCGAAGGCCACAGCCACCGGTCCCGGGCGCTTCTTACCCATCTGCGTATAAGCCAAACGCTTTGCCATCGTCTTGTTTTCGCTGGAAATCTCGTGTGACGGCGGGCGAACCGGAGTCAGACCACCCGGCATCTCGTGCATCGGCAGCAGCTCGGTCTCCGGGAAGTTCTTTCGACCAGCAGAAATGCGAGCGAAGTCGCCCTGCGATGCGTTCTTCAGCACCTCCGGGCCACGCAGCAGGTCACGAACAGCTTCCATCTGCGTCCAGGCCAGGCCGTAGCGCATGGAGACCAGGTTCGAGAGGATTCGTCGTGAAGCGACGTTGACCATGTCCTTTGCGGTGACATCGCCGTGCATGGTGGCGGCGATGAGGGAGTTGCGCAGGCCGAAGTACTGGGCGGCGTTTTCGATGTCCTTCCAGTAGAAATCGGCGTGCCAGACGGCGGCGCCCGGAATGGTGTCAGTCGGGTAGCCGGCCTTGGCGGCGCGGAAACCGTAGTCGATGTCGTCGTACTGGAAGAACAGCGGCAGCGCCAGGCCAATCTTCTTAATGACCTCGGACGGCACCAGGCAGGTCCACCAGGCGTTGTAGTCAACGCCCAGGCGACGCAGCTGGTGGTACTTGCGCACGTCCACGTCGGCGTAACCGAACTTGGGGTCGTTCTCCTCGACCGTCAGCGCCTTCCAGTTGTAGGTCTCGCCGGTGCGGAAGAGGCTGGTCGGGTTGAACAGGAAGAGCATCTGCGCACCGAGCAGCATCGGCTTTTCCGCGCATACGGCCAGGGCGGATAGGCGCAGGGTGGTTTCGGGCTCGGGGCGGATGTCGTCGTCGGTAAGCAGAACCATGCAGTCGCCCGCAGCGGTGGCGTCGCGCATGCCGCGGGAGAAACCGCCGGCGCCGCCGAGGTTCGGCTGGTGGACAACGTTCAGGCGCTCGCCGAGGATCTCCTTGGCCTGGATGAAGTCGGCTTCGTCGGCCGGGTGCTGTTCGCCCTGGTCAACGACGCGGATGGTGCGAACGCGCTCAAGGGCTGGCAGGTCCTCAGCCAGCGTGGCGACGGTTCGAGCACAGTCAACCGGTCGGTTGTAGGAACAAATGACCAGGTCAGTCGGAATATCGCGCTTGATAGCCGACTTGGGCACAACATAGCGGACATCGGAAATCTTTGCGCCTGCGTCCTCGGTGTCGAAGCGCAGGTGAATGGCACCGCCATCGGCGAAGCGGTCCAGCGGGACGGTCAGACGCACCTCTTCATTGGCAGAACCTGACATCGGCGAGTGCTCACCGGTCCAGTTGCCGTCGGCATCCGAGCCGCCCGCTGCCCAGGAGTCCTCCAAGCGGAGGTGGCCCCCAATATCTTCGGTGTAGGCCAGCACACGCGCGGAACCGACCACGCGCGCACGGATTTCGACCTGCTTAATTGAGGTCCAGCGCTGCCAGTAAGAAGCTCGGAAGCGACCGAAGTAGGTGTCAGTGCGCACCACGGTGTGGCGACCGAGCGTGATCGAGTTACGGGTGGCCTGCACCGAGCTGTCGTAGGCGCCAACGCCTTCGACTCGGTAGTACAAATCCGGCTCCACCCAGTCTGCGGGCGGAGCAAACAGCACGCGCTGAATAGTCAGCATGTCAACATCGGTTTCGGCGGTCAGCTGAGTGGATTCCTTATTAGAAGCAGTCGAAGTCACGTCCCCCAGCGTATCGCGCTATTTCACACGGAAGATGAATACACGCTGAATGATGAAGTTAATTACCGTCGCAACGCCCTGTGCGACGACGAATGCGCCGAACTGTGCCCACTGCGCGTTCCAATCCCAGGCCTCGACAAGCCAGGGCTGCAACACATTAAAGATGCCGACCTGTGTGGCGTAAGTAATCAAGTACAGCACCGCAACTGCCAGCACCTTCTTCGCCGAGGACTTCGACTTGAAGGTCCAGCGGCTGTTAATGATGTACGCCGTAATCGTGCCGAAAACCCAGCCGACCGTCTTGCCCCAGAAGTTGGTCGCCCCGAAGGCGTTGAGCATGATGAACGTCAGGCCGAAGTCCACCACCGCCGCGATGACGCCGGAGATGATAAAGCGCATCATCTGCACTTTCAGTCCGTGCTCGTCCTTGGTCTCCGTCGCCATTGGCACTGCGGCCGAGTCCTCTACGACAAATCCGTTTTCGTGGGAGCCGTTTCCGAGCTTGCCGTTGTCGCGGTTCGGGTTTTCATTTGCTGTTTCATTCGCTGACACGCCTAGGAATTCTAGGCCACCGGCCAGCTAACAAACAGCCAGCGCGAACATAAACAGGCAATAAAGAGGAGAAAAGAACTAACGCCGCAGCGCCTCACGCAGCAGATCCAGCCGCTCCACCGGCGAGAGCGCATCCGCCCCAGCTAGCCCCAACGCGCTCATCTCCGCCCAGCTAGCCGCCGCCAATTCCTCAACGTCCTCGCCGGATAGTGGGATGCCCTCGTCGCTCTCCCAGCCGAGGCGCTCCATGACATGCGCCGCCACATCATGCCGCAGCTCATCCGAGGTCAGCGCCGCCAAGCACAGCAGCTCCACCAATGCCGCATCGTGCCCGGCTGGGTCTTTCTCGGCGTCCTCTATAGGCAATGCACGCAATCGCTTGACGACGCTCTCCCCCGCCTCCCCGGTCAATTCAAGCGCGGTTGATTCCGACCTCTGCAGGTCCAAAGCCTGTAACAGGGGCACGAATTCAAACACCCCCGACCTCTCGATGATGTCCACGATATCGGCACGAGCGGTGGCCAGCGTATTTTGAATAGAGTCCCGCCCGGTCAATTCCCTATTGATTGCGGCAATATCTACCGGCTCCTCCGCGTCCACATCCCCCAGTGCGCGGATTGAACCCGAGCCACCGATGCACAGGGCATCCGGGGTGGCCTCATCGCGGGCAAAAGCTTCTCTGACCTGCAATGTATGTTCCCACAGGCCCCACTGCCAGATAAGAGTATCGCCGGGACTTTGCAGCACCTCGGCAACTGTGGTGGACAGGGGAACATCGACGACTCCGACCGCTGCGGGTCTGCCGTCAGTCACCAGCTGCGCCGCAGACTCCACCGCAGAGCCGGGCAAATGGAACTTCGTCGGCACGCTTTCCTCGCCCCACCCAAAGATGACCGCTAACACGCGGGACAGGCTTCGCAGATCCATCTGGTCATTGACCCCGAAGACGCGGTGGGCACTGCACGGTTCTTCCTCTAAAGAGGCACCGATAATGAGCGTGGCCGGTTCCGTGGCCACGCGAACGCCCGGGAAGGCGACTACGTTATCGGTCTGTGCTGCCATACCTCACAGCGTACGCAGGAAAAACAATGTGGCCTGGATAGCAAAAACTCGCTACAATGCGCGCGTTTTTACCAGTGGAATCTGGCGCGGCTCCGCGCCCCACGGCTCTACCAAGTACTTGCGACGCAGGCGCTGCGACTCCACCGCGGTCCACTGCGCCACCAGCTCTTCTACCCCGCGGGCAAGCCCCAGCACCGGCCCTGCGACTTTTTCGCCAACATGCGGAAAATCAATAACCTCCACGTCGTTGACCTTGGGAAACCGCGGCTCCGTCAGATTTCCCTTGCCGGGCTTGGCCTTCTCTTCCTTCGCGGCAGCGCGCAGCTGCCCGATGTGGTCACGAATGCCGGCCACGGATGCCGGCAGGTCAATCACCGTGGCCCCCGCCTGCTCAATCGCTTGCGATAGCAAGTCCGCACCCTCAGCACCCTCAGCACTCTCTGCCGCAGCGTCACCGTCACCATCGCCCGCGGTCACAGACGCAACAAAGCAACCGGTGAGCAGATTGGTGGCGGTCTCCAGGGCTCCGTCGTCAAGCGGATCCACCAGCCATGCACCCGACAACCTCTCGCCTGCAAAGGACGGCGAGAGCTCCACATGCCAAATGACAACGGGCGATGTGGAACTACATACGGCAAGGGTCTGCGGAGTAGCAGCAGGCGTGGAAGTCATGAGGTTGATGGTATCGCGAGTGACGGATCCCACGCGGGGTAGCCTTTATCGCATGTTCGACTTTTTCAAGAAGAAGCCGCGTGAAACCATCAACATGGCCGCCGAGTACACCAACACCCCGCTGTCGAACCAGATGGTCATGCTGTTCGCCGAGGAACTGCCCATCCTCGACAGCAAGGAACGCGCACAGGTCTACCGCGCACTCGAGGCGTACGACGGCCCGCAGATCACCTCGCAGGAAATGCTGCCGGAAGAGATCCGAAAAATTATGGATCTATAGTCTCTCCGTATATTTCGCTTGCTTTCCGACGGCCCGTGCGCGACCTCAAGCGTGACCAACACCTCGGAGCGTCACGGGCGACGGAGCCGGTGCAAAGGGGTAGCCTAGCCTTGATGTCCACTAACACTAACGGCAAGTCCAGCACCGATGCTTCGAACGGTGCCTACGGAGCCGTACACACAGAAGCCAGGACCCTGACCGGTTGGGGTCGTACCGCCCCCGCTAAGTCCCAGGTGCTGTCGACGCCGGACTTGGATGAAATCGTTAACGCCGTCAAGGCTGTCGCAGACCAGAACTCCGACAAGCCTGCCCACCTGCGCCGCGGTGTAATTGCCCGCGGTATGGGCCGCTCTTACGGCGACCCCTCCCAGAACTCGGGCGGTCTGGTCATCGACATGCAGAAGCTCAACAAGATCCACTCCATTGACCAGGAGTCGGCGATTGTTGATGTCGACGGCGGTGTCACGCTGGACCAGCTGATGAAGGCCGCACTGCCCTACGGCCTGTGGGTGCCGGTGCTGCCGGGAACTCGCCAGGTCACTATCGGTGGTGCCATTGGTCCGGATATTCACGGTAAGAACCACCACTCCGCAGGTTCCTTCGGCAACCACGTGCTGTCGATGGAGCTGCTGGTCGCTGACGGCCGTATCCTGCACCTTGAGCCGGAGGGCTCTGCAGACGACCCGGACGGCAAACTGTTCTGGGCAACCGTCGGCGGCATGGGCCTGACCGGCATTATTGTCCGCGCTCGGATCAAGATGACCAAGACCGAGACGGCCTACTTCATCGCCGACGGCGACATGACCCACACTCTGGACGAGACCATCGAGTTCCACTCCGATGGCTCCGAGGAGAACTTCACCTACTCTTCCGCGTGGTTCGACGCCATCTCACCGGAGCCGAAGCTGGGACGCGCCGCAATTTCCCGCGGTTCGCTGGCAACCTTGGCTCAGCTGGAGGAATACGCCCCGAAGCTGGCCAAAGATCCGCTGAAGTTCAACGCTCCGCAGCTGGTGACTGTGCCGGATATCTTCCCGTCCTTCACCATGAACAAGCTGACCATGATCAGCATTGGTGAGCTGTGGTGGCTGAAGTCCGGTACCTACCGCAACCAGGTGCAAAACCTCACGCAGTTCTACCAGCCGCTGGATCTCATCGGCGAGTGGAACCGCGGATATGGTTCCAAGGGCTTCCTGCAGTACCAGTTCGTTGTTCCGCGCGAGGCCGTCGAGCCGTTCAAGGAGATTGTCCGCGATATCCAGCGCTCCGGCCACTACTCGGCACTGAACGTATTCAAGCTGTTCGGCGAGGGTAACCGCGCTCCGCTGTCCTACCCGATGCCGGGTTGGAACGTCTGCGTGGACTTCCCGATCAAACCGGGTCTCGGCGCCTTCCTCGATGATTTGGATAAGCGCGTCATGGAGTTCGGCGGCCGCCTCTACCTGGCCAAGGAGTCGCGCACTTCCGCCGCTAGCTTCCACCAGATGTACCCCGAGATGCAGAGCTGGCTGGACACCCGCAATGAGATTGACCCACACGGTGTCTTCGCCTCTGACATGTCGCGTCGACTGGAACTGCACTAAGACAACCGAGAGGATTTAAGCCCCAATGATTAATGCTGTAGGCGCTGCCCAGTCCATCCTGCTGCTCGGCGGCACTAGTGAAATCGGTCTGGCCATTACCGCCGAGTTCCTGAAGAAGGGCCCGGCCAAGGTCATCCTGGCTTCCCTGCCGAACGATCCGCTGCGCGAGGCCTCCGCTGAAAAGATGAAGGCCGCCGGCGCTTCCGAGGTGGTCACCCTCGACTTCGACGCAACGGACTTCGACTCCCACCCAGAGGTCGTCGATAAGGCATTTGCCGACGGCGACGTGGACATCTGCATCGTCGCGTTCGGCATGCTTGGCGACGCCGAGGAGCTCTGGCAGAACCAGCGCAAGGCCGTCCTGGCTGCGAACATCAACTACACCGGTGCGATGTCGATGGGTGTTCTCGTCGGTCAGAAGTTCAAGGCGCAGGGTCACGGCCAGTTCATTGCCATGTCCTCCGTTGCTGGCGAGCGCGTGCGTCGCTCCAACTTTGTCTACGGTTCCACCAAGGCCGGCCTGGATGGCTTCTACCTGAACCTGGGTGAGGCCCTGGAGGAGTACGGCGTGAAGACCCTGGTGATCCGCCCTGGTCAGGTCCGTACCCGTATGTCCGCCGACGTGGACGAGGCTCCGCTGACCGTGAATAAGGAAGATGTTGCCAAGCTCGCGGTGAAGTCCGTCGAGGCCGGTAAAACCCTGGTCTGGGCTCCGCCGGCATTCCAGCTGGTGATGATGGTGCTGAAGCACATTCCGCGCCCGATCTTCAAGAAGCTGCCGATTTAAGAGCGGGTTTCGAAGGACTCGATGGAACTCGGCGGAGCTTGACGGGGCTTGACGGGCTGACGTACCCACCTTTGGCTCCGCCGTTCGTCGGAGTCCGGTTCCTGTGCAAAACTTGAGGGCATGGTAGACAAGCAGGCCGAAACCTCGAGCGCTGACACCACGGGTGCCGACATCACTAGCGCCAACTCAACGGGCGCACGATCCTATAGTGAGCTGGTTGACGAAGATCGCTACGAAATCTTCAACGATGACCAGCTCTCCCTCAAGGCTGCCCTCCTCTACCTGGTCGCAGCGCTTGTGGGCGGTTCGGTTATCGCTCTGGCGTCCTGGTTTGTGTTCCACCGCCTGTCACTGCCGGCCTTTGGCGGCTCGCAGCTGACCAGGGCGGTCGCAACAGCGCTGATTGTCATCACGCTGACGCTCACCACCGTCCTGCTGTATTTCTTCGCCACCAAGGGCAAAGACAATCGCCCCCGGTGGCTAACGTGGTTGACGTACCTGATGGCTTACATGTCACCGGCCATTCTGGTGGTCTCTGCCGTCGGCCTGCCGCTGGGCTCGACCAAGCTGTGGTTAGACGGTCTGTCTGTCGACCAGGAGTTCCGCACTGAATACCTCACCAGGATGGCCGCGGAGCCTGGCCTGCATGACATGTCGTACATCGACATCCCGTCTTTCTACCCCGCTGGTTGGTTCTTCCTGGGCGGACGCCTGGCCAATATCCTGGGCATTGCCGGCTGGGAGGTCTTCCAGCCCTGGGCGTTGATGACACTCGCCGCTGCTGGCTGTGTTTTGATTCCGGTGTGGCAACGCCTGAGTGGCTCCCTGCCCGTGGCCACTGGCATTGCGCTGACAACCACGGCGGTCGCCCTGGCGACTGTCGCCGATGAGCCCTACGCCGCAGTCGTTGCTATGGGTCTTCCGGCGATGACCGTGATGGCCTGGCGCGGTCTCACCGGCGCCTGGTCCGCCATGTTTGGCGTGCTCGTCTTCCTGGGTATTTCTGCGACTTTCTACACTCTTTACACTGCCGTAGGCGCGCTTATTGTGGTCGTGTTGGCCGTGGTCGCGTGGACGTCGTCAAGCTCTTGGATGCCCGTAGTGCGCCTGATCATTATGGGCGTGGGGTCGATGCTGATTGCGGCGACGGTGTGGGGTCCGTACATGCTGGCGGTTGCGACGGGGGCACCGCGCTCGGGCGCGACAGCGACGCACTACCTGCCCCCGGAGGGCGCGCAGCTGCCTTTGCCGATGCTCGCCGCCAGCGTAATCGGTGTGCTGTGTTTCATCGGCGTCGTGCGCATGCTGGTCAGCGCCACGGAGCCGGATGCCCGCGCGCTCGGCCTGGGCACGCTGGTGCTCTATGGCTGGGTAGTTGCCTCGATGGTGGCGACGCTGCTCGGACGCACGCTGCTGGGGTTCCGCCTCACCGCACCGATTACGTTCATGTTGATTGCGGCTGGTGTGGTCGCGCTTGCCGACGCCCGTCTCAACGGCATCGAGAAGTATTGGCCGCAGGCGGCACCAGCTCACATTGCCAAGCGCGTTTCCGCGGTAATGGCGGCAGTCTTGCTGCTGGCGGGCATTGGCTACGCGCAGTCGATTCCGAATAAGTTGCATGGCGCCATCGACTTGGCGCATACCGACACCGACGGTAACGGCGAGCGCGCGGACCGCTTCCCACCGAATGCCGGGGCGTGGTACTCAGCGGTGGACCAAACGCTGAAGGAGGCCGGGCTCGATCCGGCCCAGACAGTGGTGCTGACGGATGAGAAGAATTTCCAAGCACTCTATCCCTGGTATGGATTCCAGGCACTGACCAGCCACTACGCTAACCCTCTGGGTGAGTTTGACCGCCGTAATCAGGCATTGGAGGAATGGTCGGAGATTCGCGATCCCGATGAGCTCGTACAGGCCATGGATGAAACGCCGTGGCGCGGACCGGATGCCATTGTGCTGCGGGGCGAGGTTGAGACACCTGATGGCGAGGATGCCGCTCCACTGACGTTGGACATCGCGGATGATATCTATCCGAACAATCCGAATGTGGTCTTCCGGAGCCTGAATTTTGCCCGCTCTGCATTTGAGAAGCACTGGGAGCTAAACCAGGTCGGCCCGTTCGTAGTGGCGGTTCGCAAGTAGGTATTGGGCGGCTATCCCCTGCTGTAAACGTGATTCCTGTTACTAATGTGGAAACTGTGATGTAACTTTCGCGTTGCAAACTCAAAGAAAAACGCCAATTACCGTAGTATCTTTCCTTGTGACTGCCGAAACTAAAGAAATCAAAGAAAGTGTCGACGGCTCACCCGAAGTGACCATCGACCGCGTGGAGAGACCGCCTATGGACGGCCCCTCTCCTACGACACTGACTCGTTGGACAGCGATTATCGCTGGAATCGTCGGTTTCATTTGCTTTGTCATCACACCGTTCCTCCCGGTCGTGAATACTCAGTCCTCCGTGTCTTGGCCTCAGCGCGACACACTGAACTCAGTGGATGCACCGCTTATGGCGCAGGCACCGTTGGATCTGAGCGTCGATCTGCCTCTGTCCCTGACGGATGAACTTTCCGACAAACGGACGACCCTGTTGTCGACTATCCCCCCGACCGCGGATAAGCCGACCAAACGGGGCCTGATGGTGCGTTCGGGCAAGGACGGCCTCGACGTCATTCTGCGCGACAGCGTGGTGATGAGCCTGGATAAGAAGGAGCTTGCCAGCAACAAGGGCAAGATCCTGGAGATCCGCTCAAACGAGCATGAGACCACCGTCAACATCGACGGCGCCAAGAACTCAGATGGTGAGAAGCTCACCGCCACCACACACGGCGATTACCGTCCGCAGGTCACCGGTATCTACACTGACCTGCCCGCTGACGGTGACGCGGCCAAGGCCGTAGCCGATGGACTCGATGTCCACATGAACATCGACTCCCGCTACACCTCACACCCGACAGTGGTGAAGTACATCGTCATGTACTTGGGTCTGCTTCTGACGCTGGCTTCCCTGGTCGCGTTGGCTCGCATTGACCGTATCGACGGTTCCCCTTTCACTCCGCTGTTCAAGCGCGGTGCGTTGAAGCCGACTCCGCTGGACATCCTGGTCGGCACGATTTTGGTTGTTTGGCACTTCATCGGTGGCAACACCTCCGATGACGGTTACATCTTCACCATGGCGCGCGTCTCCGACGAGTCGGGCTACATGGCGAACTACTACCGTTGGTTCGGCGCTCCTGAGTCACCGTTCGGCAGCCCTTACTACGACCTGCTGTCGCTGATGGTGAAGGTGTCCACCTCATCTCTGTGGATGCGACTACCGGCGCTGCTGTCCGCACTGCTGGTGTGGTTCATTATTTCCCGAATGGTTATCCCGCGCCTCGGCGACAAGATTGCCCAGCGCCGGGTGGCCTACTGGTCTGCTGCTGGTGTGCTGTTGGCCTTCTGGCTGCCGTACAACAACGGACTGCGCCCGGAGCCGGTCATTGCTCTGGGATCCCTGCTGACCTGGGTATTCATTGAGCGCGCAATTCTGACTCGACGCCTGCTGCCAGCTGCAGTCGCAGTGGTTATCGCCACGCTGGCACTGGGCTCGGGCCCAACGGGCCTAATGGCAGTTGCTGCCCTGCTCGCAGGCATCCCGATGCTGGTGCGCATTGTCGTTGAGCGCCATAAGGCTCTCGGTGGTGGTTGGCAGGCCCCACTGATGCAGATTGCGCCGTTCCTGGCTGCGGGCACCGCAATCTTGGTCGGTGTCTTCGGCGACCAGACTTTGGCCACGGTCCGCGAGTCCATTCGCGTCCGCAGCATCATCGGCCCGTCGGAGCCTTGGTACAACGAGTACGTCCGCTACTACTGGCTGGTGCTGCAGTCGGTCGACGGCGCCTTCCCGCGTCGTTTCCCAGTTCTGATTGCACTGGCGTGCTTGACCATCACGATTGCCGCGCTGCTTCGTCACCGCACCGTTCCGGGGGCTCTGGCCGGCCCGTCGGCACGCCTGGTGTTCATGTTCATCGGCACCATGTTCTTCCTGACCTTCACGCCGACAAAGTGGACGCACCACTTCGGCGTGTACGCGGGCATCGCGGCTTCCCTGGCAGCACTTGCCGCTATGGCCATTAGCCATTGGGTAGCAGGTAACCCGCGCAACCAGCTGTTCTTTGCCGGTGGTATCACCTTCATCCTCGCTTTCTCGCTGATGGGCATTAACGGCTGGTGGTATGTGTCGTCCTACGGCGTGCCGTGGTTCGACAAGACCATTCAGTTGCGCGGCCACCAGCTGGGTTCAGCAGTATTGGCTCTGGCCTTGCTACTGCTGCTGGCTGGTGCCGTAATGAACTTCGTCCAGGAGTTCCGTACCAAGCCGAAGTCGCAGGAAAAGTCGGCACGCGCGCGCCGCGTCAATGCAGTTGCATCGTCCCCGATTGCAGTGACGACGCTGCTGGTGACGATGTTCATGGTGGCTTCACTGGGCAAGGGCGCAGTATCGCAGTACCCGGCATACTCGGTCGCCGCGGGCAATATCCGCTCCTTGGCTGGTCAGACATGTAATATGGCGAGCGATGTGCTGATGGAAACCGATCCGAACGATGGCTTCCTGAATACCGTCGATGGCAAGCCGCTAGCGGAATCGTTGCGCGGTGGCGAGAAGAACCGTGGCTTCGACCCGAACGGCGTCCCGTCAAACATGAAGGCCGAAGCTGTGGACACCAGCCAGAGCCAGGCAAGTACTGCCGACACTGATGATCAGTCTACTGATCCGGACGCCACAGTTGAGGGCGGCTCCGCGTCGGGCACCGACGGCGGCAAGCGCGCCGACAAGGGTGTCAACGGCTCGCAGGTCGAGCTGCCATTTGGCTTGGATCCGGATAAGGTGCCGGTGCTTGGCTCCTACTCCGAGGACATTCAGCGTCCTGCAAGCCTGGAAACTTCCTGGTTCCAGCTGCCTGAGATTGACGAGGACCACCCGCTACTCGTCGTATCGGCGGCCGGCCGTATCTTCCACCACGACATCAACGGTGTGGCTCAGCAGGGTCGCAAGCTGGTGGCAGAGTACGGTCGCAAGGGCGGCGACGAGGATGGCTTCGAGGTCCTCTCCGAGTCGGAGCCGATTGATATCGGCCCTGCTCCGACCTGGCGTAACCTGCGCTTCCTGACCGAGGAGATCCCAGAGGGAGCGACCGCTGTGCGACTGGTCGCGGAGGACAATGACGTCTCCGAGGATCAGTGGCTGGCACTGACCCCGCCGCGCCTGGCCGAGCTGCAGTCGATGACTGATGTCATTTCGCCGGAAACTGCGACTATCCCGGACTGGCCGGTTGCCTTCCAGTTCCCGTGCCAGCGTCCGTTCGACCACTACGCAGGTGTCGCAGAGCTTCCGGAATACCGCATCACTCCGGACCGTGGCCTGAAGGTCGTCGGTGCAGATGTCTGGCAGTCGGTCGATGGCGGTGGTCCGCTCGGATTCTCCGACGCTGTGAATGAGGCTACGTCCGTACCGACTTACCTCAAGAACGACTGGCGCCGCGACTGGGGTTCCGTCGAGAAGCTCTCGCCGCGTCCGAATAAGGACAAGGTCAAGCCGGATGTCGCCGAAATTGAGTATGAAGATATCACTCGCTCGGGTCTATACTCGCCCGGGAAGATGATTGTGAAGGATCCCTAGGCGAAAGAGCCTCGGTGCCTCCTTCACCTAAGGAGACCGAGTGACTGCACAAACCCGTTCCATCGTTGTCGCCGCAATGGTTGTGACTGACCCGGTGGGGCGGGTTTTGTGCGTTCGTAAGCGGGGCACGGATACGTTCATGCTGCCCGGCGGCAAGTTCGAGCCGGGTGAGTCCGTCGATCACCCGGAGGTCACCGCCGCGCGCGAAGTCTCCGAGGAGCTCGGCGTGGACATCGAGCTATCGCAGCTGCGTCCGTGGAATATCGCCCGTGCGGCCGCCGCCAACGAGGCGGGCTTCGAGGTCGTCGGCCACCATGTGCGCTATGTCGGCGAGTTCACCGATGAGCTGGCGAACGTTCAGCCCCACGCCGAAATTGAAGAGGTCCGCTGGCTCGACCCCTGGCTACCGACCGGGAAAATCGCCCCTATGCTGGTCGAAACCACTCTGCCGAAGCTCCGCGAAGAGCTGCCCCAGCTTGCCGCTGGCCGTGAGCAGCCACAGCGCGCACTGTCGTCACTGACTGTCTTCTGCGGCTCCGGCTTCGGCAACGATCCCGCCTGGCGCGTCACCGCCGAACGCCTCGGCCAGACACTCGCGGAAAATCGGGTGGAGCTCGCCTACGGGGGCGCGGCGATTGGTCTTATGGGCACGGTTGCTAACGCGTCGCTTGACGACGGCGGCAGTGTCACCGGTGTCATCCCCGAGGTCCTGGTCAAGAAGGAAATTGCCCATCCGCGGCTGACTCACCTGGAAACTGTTGCGACTATGGCCGACCGCAAGTCGCGCATGTATGAGCTTGGCGATGCTTTTGTTGCGCTCCCCGGCGGCGCGGGCACGCTGGAGGAGTTCTTCGAAGTGTGGACCCAGCAGCACCTGGGGATTCATGCCAAGCCAGTGGCGTTGCTGGGTCCTTCGGGCTTTTGGGAGCCACTGTTGGCTCTGCTCCGCAACGTTGTGGATGCGGGTTTTGTGCGGCCGGAGCTTCTCGATGCGCTTATTGTCGTCGACGACGTCGACAAGCTCCTGCCTGCGTTGATTGCGTGGCGTGCGGGGCGGACGAAGTTTTAGCCCGACCCCAGACCCCACAACATCCTGCTAGTGAGCAGCAGCCAGCTGCTGCAGCTCAGCTTCGGTGCCGTTGAAGACGTCCTCGTCCACGTTGGTCGGGATGCCATCGACGCGGCCGGTGGAGGAACGCTGCCAGAAGGCCATACTCTCCCAACCACCCGGCAGTGAGGTCGGAGCGCTGTCTTCGTAGGCGGCGAGCCACAGCGGGTAGTCGGTGAAGTCGGTCGAGTTACCCATCGGGTTCTGCCAGAACCAACGGTAGGTGTAAATCATCGGGGTTTCGCCGGTCTTTTCCTCTACGCGCTCGAGGAAGTCCTTGGTCCACTTCTGCAGCTGGGTCGGGTTGAGGCCATTATCCAGCTCGATGTCCAGCACCGGCGGCAGTGTCTTGTCTGTGGAGATTTGCTCATCGCGCTGCTGCAGTGCTTCTACGTACTGGTCAGCCTGCGCAATTGCGGAGCGATCCGGATGTGCCTTGTGGTAGCTGCCCACATACAGACCGGCCTTCGCTGCAGCAATGGAGTCCTCGAGGAAGTACTTCTGGTCACCTTCGACACCGTCGGTGGCCTTGATGAAAGCGAACTTCTGGCCGCTGGCTGCGACCTCGTCCCATTTCAGCGCGACGCCACCTGGGCGCTGCCACTTGGAAACGTCCACGCCGGTCGGCCCCATGTTGAAGCCGGTGCGAGCCGAGTTTGACGATGCGCTGGTAGCCGAACCAGTTGACGAACCGTTGGCATCAGAGCCCTGCGACTCCTGAACAGTCAAAAAGTCGAGCGACCCCTTGGAATCAGCAGCGGACTGGTTGGAGTGTGCAGATGCGTCCTGTGTTTGTGCGTCTGCCGGTGCAATAACACCCAAGGTCAGCGGCGCAACGGCCACGATACTTGCCAAAGTGGCGCGTCCCGGGCGTCGCTTCAACACCGCGTTCGCGGAAAGTGGAAGAAATTTCATGGTTTGCACCTTACCCCCTAAACCACTTCAGCCCCATTCGTAAGCCTAAACTTATTCCACCCCTCCAGTCACAGCTTCAATCCGCCCTTGCCCCTAGACTGGCGGCATGACAAATAGCACTAATACTGAGACCCAGTCCGCAACGTCCCAATTCTCAACAACTCCTCGCCCGCAGGACGACCTCTACTTGGCCACCAACGGTGGGTGGATTAGCAATCACGTCATCCCGGCTGACCGCCCCATCGATGGCGCCTTTTACAAGCTGCGGGATGAGGCGGAGGAAAACGTCCGCGAGCTCATCACCACTGCCGCCGATGCGGATCCGAATTCCCGCGTCGCTCGCTTGTACAACTCTTTTATGGACGAAGCCGCTATTAATAACGCCGGCGCAGCTCCTCTCGCGCAGGATCTAGAAATGATTGCCTCCGCCGAGAACGCGCATGAGCTGGCGTTGGCGCTCGGCCGCCTCGACCGCCTCGGTGTCGGTGGTGCGCTCGGGTACTGGGTAGAGAAGGATTCCGGCTCGGACCTGGATGCTCTCTATCTGTTGCAGTCGGGCCTCGGCCTCCCGGATGAGGCTTACTACCGCGAGCCTGGTCACGCCGACACCCTCGCTGCCTATGAGCAGCATGTTGCCGCTATGTTGAAGCTTCTCTCCTCGCATGACGACGGCGCGGGGAACCTCTCCACCGCGCTTGCTGCATTCGAGTTGGTGGACCCGGCCGCTGCGGCGGCGCGCATCGTGGCTTTTGAAAAGCGTATTGCCGCTGGTCACTGGAATGTGGTCGATACCCGCGATGCACTGAAGACCTATAACAAGACGGCCATTTCTGACCTCCCCACCGGCTTCCCGGTCGCGGAGTGGCTCGCGGCCACCGGTGTCAATGAGACGAACCAGACTGCCATCGACACCATCGTGGTGATGATGCCGTCGTACTTCGAGCACTTGAGCAAGTTGTGGCAGGACACTGACCTGGCAGATCTGCGCCTGTGGGCACTGTGGCGCGTCCTCCACCAGCGCGCCGCCTACCTGTCGGATGACTTCTCTGCGGAGAGCTTTAACTTCTACGGCCGCACCCTGCAGGGTTCGACCGAGCAGCGTGCACGCTGGAAGCGTGGTGTTGCCTTTGCGGACGGGGCGGTTGGACATGACGTCGGCAAGCTGTATGCGGAAAAGCACTTCCCTCCGGAGTACAAGGAGCAGGTCCTGGAACTGGTGGACTACCTGCTGGCGGCGTACCGGGAGCGAATTTCGAAGCTGCCGTGGATGACGAAGGCGACACAGGAGCGGGCGCTGGAGAAGCTGTCGCTGTTTAAGGCCAAGATTGGCTACCCGGAGCGTTGGCGTGATTACTCGGCGATGGAGCTCGGGGATTCACTGATGGACAATGCTCGCGCTGCCAGCGCTTTTGCGCATGATTATGAGGTGGCAAAGCTGGGAACCCCGGCCAATCGTGATGAGTGGCATGGCACTCCGCAGACGGTCAATGCCTTCTACAATCCGGTGGTCAATGACATCACGTTCCCGGCTGCGATTTTGCAGTCGCCGTTCTTCTCACCGGACGCTTCCCCGGCGGAGAACTTCGGTGGCATCGGTGCGGTTATTGGTCACGAGATTGGTCATGGTTTTGATGACCAGGGCTCGCAGTATGACGGTCACGGCAACCTTCACCAGTGGTGGACCGATGAGGATCGCGCAGCTTTTGAGAAGCTGACCTCCGCACTGGTGGACCAGTACGAGGGCCTGGTTCCGCAGGCTCTGCGCGAGCAGGCCGAGGAGGGCGCTGACCTGCCCGGTGTCAACGGTCGCTTCACCCTGGGAGAGAACATCGGTGACTTGGGCGGGCTTGGTATTGCTGTCGTCGCTTTCCGCCGTTTCCTCGCTGCCCGCGGAAAGGAACTCGGGTTGGAGGACACCCCCGAGACCTACCGTGACCTGTTCAAGCAGTGGGCACTGGTCTGGCGTTCCAAGATTCGTCCGGAGTTTGCACGTCAGCTGCTTGCCATTGACCCGCACTCGCCGGCGGAGTTCCGCTGCAACGTCATTGCCAGCAACATCGATGAGTTCCATGAGGCCTTCGGCACTTCAGCGGGGGACGGCATGTGGCGTGAGCCGAATGAGCGCGTGAATATCTGGTAATTCTGCGGGAACCCAACCTGCGCTGCCTTATCCTCCGATGCTTTCCGGGCTCTCCGATGCCTTCCGCAGCCTCCGGGGACAGCAAACGCCTCACCGTTTACTACAAATGCAAAAGCTGACTTTTTGTTTTTGCAAACGTAGAACTAAAATCACAGGTGAGGCGCACGCTTTCCCGATGACCAAGTCGGGCAGGGTCCCAATCAAGCGAGGTTCCTGTTACAAGTGCGCTTACTAAGTGCTCTTGCTGGAGGAGGCCGCTGTGGACACCCGCGACATCCAAGCACTCACCGCCGTCAAGCTCTATTACGGCGAGGGGCTCACACAGTCTCAGGTTGCAACCGAACTCGGGGTTTCCCGCCCAACGGTCTCTAAACTGCTCAACCTTGGCCGTGAGCGCGGTTACGTGCGCATTGAAATCCACGACCCGCGCGAGGAAGCCTCAGAGACCGCGACGCAGATGCGGGATCGCTACCAGCTCAACGATGTGCGCCTGGCGCAACCGGCACGCGCTGGCAACGCGGTCTTGCTCCGCGAGTTGGGGCGTGTGGGCGCCGAGCTTCTCGACGAGCTGGTGGTCGACGGTACCCTTCTCGGTGTTTCGTGGGGTAAGACCATGTACTCCGTATCCACGCAACTGAAGTCCAAGGATGTCTCGGGCGTGGAAATTGTGCAGCTCAAGGGCGGAATGAGTCATTCCGATAAGTCGACGAATGACATCCGCACTATTGGCGGGTTCTGCCACGCTTTCCATGCCTATGCCCGCACATTGCCGCTGCCGGTGATTTTCGATTCGGTCGAGACCAAGCGCATCGTGGAACAGGATCGGTTCATCGCCAGCGTATTGGCGCTTGGCCGGACGGTGGACATTGCCGTTTTCACTGTCGGCGCAGTCGACCATGATTCACTGGCCTTGAACTTGGGGCAGCTGTCGGCAACCGAAAAGGACTTACTCGTGGAGCGCGCAGTGGGCGATGCCTGCTCACGCTTCTACCGCCCGGACGGTGGCATTGCGCTGCCAGAGGTCGATGCCCGCACGGTAGGTATCAGCCTCTCTGACCTGCGCCGGATCCCCACTCGGGTACTTGTGGCCGGTGGCGCACACAAGGCCGAGGCTATCGATGTGGCCCTTCGAACAAAGTTGGCCACTCACTTGGTCATTGACGATGCCACCGCCGAGCGCCTACTTTCGCTCGACTCATCGGACTCACCGGGCTCGCCAGACTCACCCACTAGCTCCACCCCTCCCTCTGCCACGGATTAGCTGTCTCGGGACGCATCAGTACAAAGAACTGACACCCGGGCCCGAGAAGCGTCTCTGCCCTCTTCGACCGATAGACTTAAGCGAGCGCAGATGTCCGCATATATGTTGCAGCCGCTGTCCGGTCGGAGAGGACGATTCTTTAGGTGTCACCAGCACAGCAGATCAAGCACACACTCCAGGCCTACGAGTCGGCGGACGCATCTTTTGCTCAGTCCGCGAAGAAGTTGCCACCCGTGGGGTGGAAAGGAGCGCTCTACGCTCTCAAGCGTGCGGGTATCGAGTTTTTCTTGGAGCTCGGTTTCGACGCCGCCGCGAAGTTGACTTACTACACGGTGCTAACCTTCGCACCCGCACTGCTTGCGATTTACTCAATTGCCACGCTGATGTTGTCCGGTTACACCGATGACCTCAACCGACTGACCGAGGATTTCATCCGCAGCTACATTCCAGCTGAGTATGCCGAACCGATTCGCAATGTCATCTCAACGATTATCGGCTCCGCCACGGGCGGTCTCGTCGCACTGACTATCGGTATTGTCTTTGCGCTGATTTCGTCGTCGGCCTACACGCGCGCATTTTCGCGCACGGGTAACTCCATCTATGGCGTATCCGAAGGCCGCACGCTTATTCGCTACCACCTGCTCATGGTCGCCATTACGCTATTGCTGCTCATTGGCACGGTGGTACTGCTCATTGCGATTGTTGTCAATGACCAGCTAGTTATCACCATCGTCGAACCGGTTGCCCGCCCGTTGGGTATTGAATCGACCACGCGACAGGTCATTGACTTCTGCATCTCCGTCTGGAGTTGGCTGCGCTGGCCGGTCATTATCGTCATGTCGATGATTCTGATTGGCTCGCTGTACTACTTCACACCGAATGTGCGCATGCGCAAATTCCGCTGGCTCAGTACCGGTTCGGCACTGGCAATTATCAGCTCGCTGGGTATTGGCAAGGCATTGCAGCTTTACCTGTTCAACTTTGCGGCTTCAAACCCCTACGGCGCCATGGGTGCCGTCATTGCTCTCATGACTGCACTTTGGGGCATTAATGTCGTCGTGGTCTTCGGCTTCAAGCTGGATGCCGAGGTTGAGAGGATGCGCCAACTGCGCGCCGGCCTGCCCGCAGAGCGATACATCCAGCTTCCACCCCGAGCTACCGCGGCCGCCGAGGGCGAGCAGAAAATCCATCAGAATCTAGAAAAGCAGGCGGCCGAATTCCGAACTGAGGAAGAGCTATAGCGCAATCACACCCACAATTGCAGCGTTGAGCAGGTTGGTGCACAGACCCGCAATCAGCGCCAGCGGACCGTTCTTGGCAATCTCACCGCGACGCTCCGGCGATAGCGCACCGAAGGAACCGATCTGAATTGCAATGGAAGACAGGTTGGCGAAGCCAGCCAGGGCGAAGGTCGCCAACATGATGGACTTCGGATCCAGCGAGTCGACGTGCTCCGAGAACGAGGTGTAGCCGACGAACTCGTTCAGAATCGTCTTCTCACCAATGAAGCTACCGACCAGCCCTGCGTTCTCCCACGGCACACCAATCAACCAGGCAATCGGCGCGAAGATTAGGCCGAACAGCCCCTCCAGTGACCAGTTTTCCTGACCGAACCAGCCGCCGATGCCGCCAATCATGGCCGACAGCATCGCAATCACAGCGATGAACGCAATCAACAGACATGCCACAACCACAGCGATACGACCGCCGGCCAACGCACCCGATCCTAGCGCGTCAATGACGTTCTTCGACTCAGTGTCGCGGACATCCTTCACCGACGCATCCAGATCGGATTCCTCCGTCTCCGGCCAGAAAGTCTTCGCAATCAGCAGCGAGCCCGGCGCGTTCATTACCGATGCCGCCAGCAGGTACTCCAATGGCGCACCGAGCAGGGAGTAACCAATCAACGTCGATCCGGCCACCGAAGCAAAACCGCCCGACATACATGCGAACAGCTCCGACTTGGTCAGTTTCGGAATATACGGCTTAACGACGAGCGGAGCCTCCGACTGCCCGAGGAAAATCACCGTGGAAGCGAAGACGGACTCTACCTTCGAGGTTCCCATAATGAACTTCAGTGCGGACCCGACATACTCAACGAAGTACTGCACTACCCGCAGGTAGTAGAGGGCACCGAGGACTGCGCCCAGGAAGATGATCACTGGCAGCACGTTGAGCACGAAGACGAAGTTTTTCCCCGTGCCGTCGAAAAGATTACCGAAGACAAATGAGGTGCCCTCATTTGTAAAGTCGATCATCTTCTCAATGGCACCGGCGACGCTCTTCAACGCCTGGAAGCCGGGTTCCCACTTCAGCACTACCAGCGCGAACACCGCTTGCAGCAGCAGGCCAACGCCGAGCGTGCGCCAGTTAATGGCTTTCCTGTTCTTTGAGATAGCAATGGCAAATCCGATGACGAGGATGATGCCCAGTAAGCCTTGCAGTCTATCCATGACTAAGGTCTTCTTTCTTGATAAAAGAGGCTGTGGTGATGATGCCTACAGGTCCTCGGGACCAAAGGCGTAAGGGAGAATTTTTTCGAAGTCGATGCTGGCCGGAGCGCCTAAACCACCATTTTCCGGGCGCTCGGATTCCACAATGACACGCTTGCACCCAAATTCGTGCAGGACCTGCCGACAGGCACCACAGGGGTGGCACGGTGCCGCCTTTCGCCCGACAATGGCACAGGCCGCAATCTTATGGTTGCCGCCGTGCTCCGCGACCATGCGGAACACGGCTGTGCGCTCTGCGCAGTTGGTCAACCCATAGGACGCATTTTCCACGTTGCAGCCTGTGACCACCGTGCCGTCGTCAAGCAGAAGTGCGGCACCGACCGGAAAACCTGAATAGGGGACGTACGAGTTTTCCGTGGCTGCGTAGGCCTTAGCCAGTAGTTCTTCGTCTGAGATGTGGGACATTGTGCTCTCCCTCCCCGAGCCTGTGCGAGGTGTTTATGCAAACATACTTATGTGGGTACAAATGGAAAGTTAACTATTGACATTTGTTCTAGTGCTGATGATAATCGGAATCAGCAGAGTTCACAAGACCAATATCGCTAAGCACAATCGCCTATAAAAGGAGCGAACAATGGCTGAAAAGTTCGATGTAGTTGACGTCATCAAGGTAAAGCGTGATGGCGGTGAACTCAGTCCGGAAGAGATTTCCTGGGTCATTGACGCCTACACTCGCGGCGTCGTGGGCGATGAACAGATGGCGGCGCTGAACATGGCCATCTTTATCCGCGGCATGAACCGTCGCGAAATTGTGGATTGGACTCAGGCGATGATTGACTCGGGCGAGACCATGAGCTTCGCATCGCTGAGCAAGCCCACCACGGACAAGCACTCCACCGGTGGTGTCGGTGACAAGATCACGCTGCCGCTGGGCCCACTGGTGTCCTCCTACGGCGTGGCCGTCCCGCAGCTGTCCGGCCGCGGCCTCGGCCACACCGGCGGCACCCTGGACAAGCTGGAATCCATTCCTGGCTGGCAGGCTGATGTTCCGAATGACCGCTTGATGCAGATCCTGGAGGATTCCGGCGCGGTCGTCGCAGCAGCCGGTGCGGGTCTGGCACCTGCGGATAAGAAGATTTACGCGCTGCGTGACATCACCTCGACGGTGGACTGCATTCCGCTGATTGCCTCGTCGATCATGTCCAAGAAGATTGCGGAGGGCACCTCCAGCTTGGTGCTGGATGTCAAGGTCGGTTCAGGCGCTTTCATGAAGGATCTGAATCAGGCCCGCGAACTGGCCCGCACCATGGTTGACCTGGGCAACGACGCGGGCGTGAATACCCGCGCACTGTTAACGGACATGTCCACTCCGCTGGGCCTGACCATCGGCAACGCCCTCGAGGTCCGCGAATCGGTGGAGGTTCTCGCTGGCGGTGGCCCCACGGACGTCGTGGAGCTGACCTGTGAGCTGGCCCGAAACATGCTGGAGCTGGCCGGCGTACACGATGCTGACGTGGAGCAGGCTCTGAAGGACGGCCGCGCAATGGATTCGTGGAAGAAGATGATCCGCGCTCAGGGCGGCGATCCGGATGCCGCGTTGCCGGTGGCACCTCACACGCACGATGTGGTTGCGCAGGCTGACGGTTACCTGACCAAGCTGGATGCACTGGCTCTCGGCGTTGGTTCCTGGCGCTTGGGCGCAGGACGTGCTCGTAAGGATGATCCGGTGCAGGCCACTGCCGGTATTGAGATTTTCGCCAAGCCGGGAGACAAGGTGGTCAAGGGTCAGAAGCTGCTCACGCTGCACACTGAAACTCCGGATAAGTTCGAGCGCGCTCTCGAGTCCATCGAGCCGGGCATTGAAATCGGCGACACCGCGCCGACAGCCGAGCGCGAGATTATCCTCGATCGCGTGTCCTAGAAAATTTCTGACGGGCTCGCGCCGGCGCCACTTCCCCGCCCCGAGCCCGCCATCTCCCTACTTTGACGCTCTCTCCCAAATTTCCGAAAGGACTTGATTTCTCCCATGACTTCCCGCGCTGATGTTGCCAAGATGATTGACCACACCCTGCTCAAGCCAGAAGCCACCTCTGACCAGGTCAAGGCTCTTATCGCCGAGGCCGCCAAGCTCGGCACCTACTCCATCTGCATCTCCCCCTCGCAGCTCCCAGTCGAGGTGCCTGAGGGCCTGCACATCGCCACTGTCGTAGGCTTCCCCTCCGGTGCGGTGAAGGCCGAGGTCAAAGCCACCGAGGCCGCCCGCGCCGTGGTCGATGGTGCCGAAGAGATTGACATGGTCATCAACATCGCCTTCGCCAAGGAGCACCGCTTCGACGACCTTGAGGCCGAAATCAAGACTGTTCGCGATGCCATTCCGGGCAAGGTTCTGAAGGTCATCATCGAGTCGGCCGCCCTGACCGATGAGGAAATCATCGCAGCTTGCAAGGCCTCCGAGTCCGCAGGCGCAGACTTCGTCAAGACCTCCACAGGTTTCCACCCAGCTGGTGGCGCTTCCGCTCACGCCGTGAAACTCATGCGCGAAACCGTGGGCGACCGCCTTGGAGTCAAAGCCTCTGGCGGTATCCGCGATGCCGCTGCCGCTGAGGAAATGATCGCCGCTGGCGCCTCTCGCCTGGGCCTTTCTTCCTCCGCCGCTGTCCTCGACGGTCTGAAGTAGGCTAACCCCGATGCTCTCCGAACAGCTACAAGCCACCATCACCGATTGGATCGCCCACGATCCGGACTCGGCCACCGCCGCTGAGCTCTCCTCGCTTTACGACGAAGCCAAGGCCGCCAACCCCGATGCGATTGCCGAGCTGGAAAGCCGTTTCGCCGGGCCACTCGAATTCGGCACTGCAGGTCTTCGCGGTGTCGTTGCCGCTGGTCAGTCTCGCATGAACCGTGCCACGGTCATCCGTGCCACCGCTGGCCTGGTTGCGCATCTGAAGAACATTGTCGGCGATGACTTCACCGTGGTCATTGGTTGCGATGCCCGCCACGGCTCCGCTGATTTTCACCGCGATGCCGCCGCGGTTGTCGCCGCAGCCGGTGGCAAGGCCCTGGCCCTGCCGCAGCAGCTGCCCACACCGGTGACCGCCTTTGCCGTACGCCACCTCAATGCCGATGCCGGCATTATGGTCACAGCCAGCCACAATCCGCCGAAGGACAACGGTTACAAGGTTTACCTCGGTGGCCGCGCGGTGGAGTCTGATTCCCGCCGAGGCGTCCAGATTATCGCGCCCCATGACAAGCAAATTGCGGACGCCATTGCCGCTGCTCCACCAGCTGATGAGGTTCCGCGTGACTTCGATGCCGTCGAGCAGGTTGGTCCTGAACTACTGGACGCCTATGTGAAACGGGCGGCTGCGCTCGCAACGACGTCGTCAAGCGAAGAGAAGCAGGCAGCGAAGATTGTTCTCACCCCGATGCATGGTGTCGGTGGCGAGACCATCGTGCGCACACTGAACGCGGCAGGTTTCTCGAATGTCAGCGTGGTTGAGAAGCAGTTCGCGCCGGATCCGGAGTTCCCGACGGTATCGTTCCCGAACCCGGAGGAAGCCGGGGCGCTGGATCTTGCGTTTGAGCTGGCACGTGCTGAAGACGCGGATGTCATCATCGCGGCTGATCCGGATGCGGACCGCTGCTCGGTAGCTATTCCGGACAGCGGCGTCGATGGCGGCTGGCGACAGCTCTCCGGCGATGACATCGGTGCGTTTCTGGGTGAAGTCATCGCTGCGGATGCCGAGGCCCGTGGGATTGCGACCGTGACCAATGATGAGGGCGCAGAGTTTCCGGCCACAATGGCTAACTCGATTGTGTCCTCGCGCCTGCTGGGCAAGATTGCCGCAGGTCACGGACTGAATTATCGCGCTACACTGACCGGCTTTAAGTGGATTGCTGGTGTGGACGGGCTCGTCTTCGGCTACGAGGAGGCCATTGGCTACTGCACTGACCCGGCAGTCGTGCGAGACAAAGACGGCGTATCTGCGGCGGTGCGTGTCGCCGACGCGGTGGCGCGACTGAAGGGCCAGGGTCTTGGCATCCAGGACCTGCTGGATGATGTTGCCCGTGCCCACGGTCTCTACAAGACCGCCCCGTTGACCTTCCGTGTCGAGGACCGGTCGCTGATTACCAAGGGCATGGACACTCTGCGCGCCAACCCGCCTGCACAGCTGGCCGGAGCGAAGGTCACGCAGGTCACGGACATGAATGATGGCCTAGACATGGTCGACGCCAAGGGCGAGAGCTATCACATCCCGCCTACTGACGGCATTCTCATCCTCACCGAGGCCAACGACCGCGTCATTGCCCGGCCTTCCGGCACGGAACCGAAGCTGAAGTGCTACCTGGAAGTCGTGCTGCCGGTCGCTTCGGCCGCGATTCCGCACGTGGCCGCGGCCGAGCGGCTCGACCAGATTAAGGCCGAACTCAAGGAAATCCTGGGGATGTAGCCACTAAGCAGCTAACCAATAGGCAGCTACCAGCTACACCTCGCAACAAACTGGGGTGCGCATGAACGAAACGGCCGAAAAATGGCCGTGGGGTTTCACGCGCGCCCCAGTTTCACATATGCAGCCCGGAGTCTTGGGCCGGCTCACAAGTTACTGACTAGGTTTATGACAAAAACAAGCAGAAATTAGTGCCGAAACTGACATAAACTTAGGCAGTTTCTCGATGGTCACAACCTCATTTGAAGCTCACCACCTCATTTCGGGTCTAGCTAAACCCGTCCTTGCCGCATTTTGCGGACAACATGCGTCTCCTAACATGCTTTACAGTTTTCCCAGTAATACAATAAAAGCCGTTAACCGTGTCCCCAGGGGATGGAACACCATTCGCTACGCGGGTTGGGCTCATCACAGGGGGAACACTTCCTCCTCGTGATTGGTACGTCCAGCATGTCGCATAACGAGTTCCCCAGCTCAGACCCCAACTACAATTCGAATCCTTCCACCGGTTCTTTCGGCCCCGTGTACCCGAACCAGGCACCTCAACCCCAACCACAGCCGCAGCCCCAATTCGCTGCGCAGCCGGCACCAACTTTCGCTTACACAGCCCCGGCGTATCCGCAGCAAAGATCAGGTACTTCCGGCGCAATGATTGCGCTCATTTCAGTGCTGGTCGTGGTCCTGCTGGGCCTGGTTGGCGCGGTACTTTATGTCACCCTGAGTAAAGATGACTCGGTAACTGCGGCCGACACACAGACGGCTGCCACTACACAGGCCGCTGCCGATGCTTCGAGCCAGCCCAACCCACCGGTCACACAGACTGAGACCGTGGTTGTTCAAGATTCGAGTGGCTCATCCGGTAATTCGGGCTCGTCTCGCTCATCGGGCCTGGCTGGCGGCAACCTCTCCAGCGCATGGAAGGGCACGTCCTCAACGAGCGATCCGTTCGTTCGAAATGTACACAGCGCCTACGTCCGCTACCGCAATTCCACTGGTGCGGAATCCGGCACCATCACGGCCTACAGCCCAACGACTGGCCTGACCTACAACATGTGGTGCCGTCCTGCTGGCGGCAACATCAAGTGCACGGGCGGCCGTAACGCAGTGGTGTACATCGGCTAATGCACACCCCCACAGCCACAGTCGCAACACTCCAGTCCGCGCCCTCCGCCGCAACCTACGCCACTGCGTCGTCCAGACCACCAGCTAGGTCATGGAAGATCGCTCGGTTGAGACGAAATGCCTTCTTCGCCTCGTCGACCACGGCATCTTTATCGGCATCCGAAATGCCCAGCTCAGACAGACTCCGTCGGTAGCCGTCGCGGTAGGGCTTAATTTTTCCGATAGCGGAGAAGTCATAGAATCGGGTTCCCTCCGCACCGATGCCGTAGTGCTTGGCCAGCATGGACGCAATTACCTGACCACCAGAAAGATCACCCAAGTAGCGAACGTAATGGTGCGCCAATGCGGCGTTGGCGTTGCCGTTGCTTTCGATTTCACGAAGCTCGGCCACGTAGTTCTTTGTCGCCTCCACAGGCGAGATCTTTTCCCGCCATCCAGGCCCCACCAAATGCTCAAGGTCGGCCTCCAGAGCCTCCAGGCGCTCCAGCTGCGCATCGTAGACCGCGCTGACCTGCGGCGACTCCGCAGTGGACCGCACTGCCTGCTCCAACGCTTCGTAAACAAAGTAGAGCTGACCAGTTAAATCGATGGCCGCCTGCGCGTCCAGTTCACCCGCCAGCAGTCTCGACATGAAGTCGGAGTTTTCCGCTTCACTGTGGACACCCGCAGTCTCCACTTTGAGTCGCTCTGCCAGGGGCTGAGCAGCCTGCTTGTCACCTTCTTTAATCGTGTTTTCAACCATGATTTTCTTCTTTCTCTGTGAGGTTCGGAGACTGGGGTGAGAGATTGTGGCCCGCACGCTGAGGCACCAGCACGGGGTTGCCCGCGGAGTCCTGAAGCACTTCCACACCGATGCCGTAGACTTCGCTGACGGTCTGTGCATCCAGGGTTTCCGCAGGCGGGCCTTGCTTTACGACGCGCCCCTGCGCCACCACCACAACGTGATCGGCATACGCCGCTGCGGCGGACAAATCGTGCAGGACCACGACCACGGCTTTGCCCGCCGCCGCGCGGGCGCGCATCATTCCCATGATTTTTTCGGCGTGGTGGAGGTCCAGGGCCGCGGTCGGTTCGTCGAGAAGCACGACGGGAGTGTCCTGGTAGAACACGCGGGCGCTGTGGACGCGGGCGCGCTCGCCGCCGGAGAGGGTCGGGACTTCCCGGTCAAGGAGGTGCGCGACGTCGCATTCAGTGATCACTTCCGCGAGCAGCTCCTCGTTCGGGCAGCCCCAGGGGTTGCGTCCGAAGTCGATGACTTCACGGCTGGTGAATGGCACGGACAGTTCTTGGCTCTGTACCAGGACGGCGCGGTAGCGGGCCAGGTCGGCGATGGAGAGCTCGGCAATGGAGTGCTCGCCAATCCGGACGTTGCCGCCGCTGAGCTCATGGTCGCCAGAAAGCGCTGCGAGCAGTGTCGACTTTCCAGCACCATTCGGGCCGACCAGCGCGGTGACTTTTCCGGGCTCGGCGACCACGGAAATATCGTTGAGGATGCGGTGACCACCCAGGGTGATGCTGACATTTTCGGCAGAAATACCCAGGCCAGAGTGAATTTCCATTAGTGCACCGCCCTCTTCGAACGCAGGAGCAGCCAGAAGAACAGTGGGCCACCGACAATCGAGGTGAGCATTCCCAGCGGCAGGTCCGCACCGGTGATCATGGTGCGGGCCGCGAGGTCGGCCAGCGTTGTGGCCAGCGCGCCGCCGAGGATGCATGCGGGAATCAGCGTGCGATGCGCTGGTCCCAGCAGCAGTCGTGCAGCGTGCGGCACGACCAGGCCGATGAAGACGATGATGCCGGAAAATGCCACTCCAGCCGCCACGACCAGGGACGTGCCAAAAATGATGGCGCGACGCAGCGTGACGACGTTAATACCCAGGTGGCGGGCTTGCGCTTCACCAAGACTCAGAATGTCCAGCTTGCGGTAGCTGACCCACATGGCAATCACGGCCGGAACTGTCACCAACGTAATAATGACAACCTGCGTCCAGGTGGCACTGGCAAACGAGCCCATCTGCCAGAACACAATGCGGTCGCGGGCAGCCGTGGAGGCTACGAATGTCAGGAGCGACACCAGACCACCGCAGATAGAGTTCACAGCCACACCGACCAGAATGATTCGGGCGATATCGCGGCCACCGTGCGCATTGGCGGCCACAATAGCCGTGGCCACCGCACCACCGATAAAAGCTGAGACCGCAATGGCCCAGCTGCTGGCGAAGACACTCAACACTCCGCCGAGCACTCCGAAAAGCCCGGCGGCGGTGCCCAAAACTGTGGCGGTGGCAGCACCGACGGCGGCGCCGGAGGAAACGCCGATGAGGCCGGGTTCGGCAAGCGGGTTGCCGAACACCGCTTGCAGCGCCACACCCGCGAGGGCTAGTCCCGCACCAACGAGGCAGGCCAGCGCGATGCGCGGCAATCGCACTTGCCACAGCACAGTATCGATGGGCTCTGGCGTGTCACCGAGACCGCCATTGAACACTAGCCTCACCATTGAGCTCAGTGATTCGCCGATGGTGGCGCCGAACTGCCCCACGGAGGCCGACCAACCTATTGCCAGCACCAGCGCTAGGGCGAGTCCAATGAAAACGGCCACCTGTCTGAACGGACTAGTTTTGTTCGCGGTTGTCTGCATTGCTCAGCCAGTCACTTCCCCGCAGTCTTGTCAGCACCGTAGAGAGCATCCGCAATGGCGCGAATCGCACGCGGCGACTGCGAGTCAAAGGACAGCAGCTGCGAATCGGGCACGTCCACAACGGACTCATTCTGGCCCGCCGGGGTCTGTGCGATACCCGGGATTTCCTTCAAGCCTTCAATCCCGCCGACGGACTCCAGGCCACCAGACATAACCAGGATGGTGTCTGGAGCCGCAGCAATCAGGGACTCCGGAGTAATCGGCGTGAACGCACCCTCAATACCCACGCCCTCACCGGCATCAACACCGCCGAGACGAGTGATCAGAGAACGCCCACCAGAATCCGGTCCCGCAATCATGGCCACACCGGTTCCGCGCACATACAGAATCATCATCTTGCGGCCATCGGCCTTGGCCTGCGCGTACTCGGTCGCAGCCGCCAGCTCCTTGTCCAGGTGCTCCTTCACCGGGCCAACTTGGTCAGCCAGGCCGACTGCGCCCGCGACTTCGTCGATAAGCGTGTTGATCGTCTCGGGAGTGCGCTCGTCCGACACATGGACGACGGTGATCCCCGCTTTTTCAAACGTGTCGAAGACACGGCTAGGGCCAATCGTGCCATCGGTAATGATGAGCTCCGGCTTTAGCTTCATCACCGACTCAGCATTGACTGCATGCCCGCCGATGGTGAGGTTCGGCAAATCCTTTACCGCCGGGAAATCGGAGGTGGAGTCGCGCCCCACCAGACGGTCTCCGAGGCCAAGCGTGTAGACCGCACGACTGAGTGCTCCCGCCCGGTCAAGCGTGAGAATACGCTGGTAGTCCTTGTCCGCCGCCGGTTTCGGGTCTTTCAGCAGCACTTCGGGGTTTTCCGAAGGCAGGTTCGCATGCGCGGCACCGTGAGCGGAAATGTTGTCGGCGCGCGGAACCGTCGTCACGCCAGCGCTTGACGACGATGCCCCCTCCCTCGCGGCATCATCGGAACCACAGGCGACTAGTCCTGCGACTAGGACAACACTCAGCAGTGTTCCGGCAAGACTGCGAACGCGACAGGCAGGCACGGTGAACATATTCCCCCTCTGTGAGCTGACGCTGCACGGAGATAGACGACAAAAAGAATGACTAAATAACGACTAACACTAGTAACAAAGAGCTTAGAAAGGACTTTGCTCTACTCACCCAAAGAATCTTAGGCTATCTTTTAGTTCTAGGTTAGCCTACCCTTAAATAAAGATAGTAATTTCTACAGTTTTTCGGAAGGACGTTACCTCCTATGACTACTCGTACACTCCAGCGTCGCGCGGCTTTCCTGGCTATTCCGGCCGTCGCCGCACTTCCACTTCTCGCCGCCTGTGGCGCAGATGACGCGTCCGATGCCGCGCAGGATGCTGCCAACGCCTCGGAAACCACCAGCTCGGCTGCAGATCAAGAAACCGACACCGACGCCAGCGCCGGCGAAGTAACCATGGAGGCCGAGCCGGTCAACGACCTCTCCGAGGGCGATGTCATCTCCGTCGACCTGTCTGGTCTCGACCCCGACTACGGCTACTACGCCGCACTCTGCGCCGCCGAGAAGGCTCCAGGCAACCCCGTCCCGGACTGCACCGGTGACCGCAGTGCCGGCACCCAGTCGCAGCAGTGGATTACCAAGAAGTCCGGCGGCACCACCACCATCGCCGACGACAACACCGCACACTTCGAGCTCAGCGTCGTCCCCACCGGCGAGGCCGTGGACTGCACCCAGCAGGACTGCGTGCTGAAGCTCTTCGGTGACCACAGCGAGGGCTTCGAGGACATCACCGAGATCCCGGTTACTTTCGCAAAGTAGCCAAACCGCACACGCGCAGGCGTCGCAGTCCTAGGCTAAGAGCCATGGAAACCGACCAGCCTGCGACTGCTTTAGAAGCGGCACCGCGCCGCATCACACTCCTGCCCGGCGACGGCATCGGCCCCGAAATCACCGATGCCTGCCGAGGACTCATCGCCGATGTCTTCCCGCACTGGGAGCTGACAGAGGCACAAATTGGCTGGTCCCAGTGGTGCGCGCACGGCAATCCCGTCCCGCAGGAAACTTGGGAAACACTCGGACGCAGCGACGCCGCTCTGCTCGCGGCGATTACCTCCAAGCCCGCTCGCGAGGCTGAGGAAGAACTAGCACCGCATCTGCGCGATACCGGCCTGACCTACCGCTCCCCTGTTCTCCAGCTGCGCCAGCGCCTCGACCTCTTCGCCAACATCCGCCCGGTCACCCTGCCCGGCGCGGCTGTCGACTTCACCATTGTCCGCGAAAACACCGAGGGTCTCTACAGTCACGACTATCTCCTCCCGCCTTACGACACCCCGACCGACTCCCCGCACCACCACCTGTGGGCAGAGGTGGCGGAGGACTCGACGGTGGCTCGCGCCGTCGATAAGCGTGGCGACGTTGCGATTTCTTTGCGCGTGACGACGTCCTTTGCGTGGCACCGCCTTGCGCGACAGGCGGCCAAGTTGGCTCTCGCGCGCCAGGCGGCAAACCCCGATTCGGAGGCCACGCCGACGGTGACGGTGGCGGACAAGCCGAATATCCTGCGGGACTCTGCGCGTGTGATTCGCGGGGCAGTTGAAGAAGTGGCGGAGGAGTATTCGCAGGTCGCATTCGATTTTGCCAATGCGGATGCCGTGGCAATGCAGCTGGTGACCGACCCGGCGCGCTTTGATGTCATCATCGCGGAAAACCTCATCGGCGACATTCTCAGTGACATCGGTGCCGGTTTGATTGGCGGGCTGGGGCTGGCGGCATCGGCGAATGTTGGCGACGACTTTGCGGTTTTCGAGCCGGTGCACGGTTCGGCACCGGACATTGCCGGGCGCGGCATCGCCAACCCGGCTGCGTTTTTGCTCTCTGCGGCAATGTGCGCGGAGCACCTTGGGCATCCGACCTCGGAACTTGCGCCCGCAGCCAAGCTGCGCGAGGCCGTCTTCGCCGCCAAGTGCACCGCGCCGACGCCAGACCTCGGCGGCACCGCGACTACCAGCGAGTTTGTGACTGCAGTGCGGGCGGAGCTGGGGTTGTAGGCATTGACTCGATTACGAAGCGCAATTAAAGTGGTTGCTATCAATCCCAGCCGTTGACCCTCCGCCGATAAGGAGAGCGCCGATGACTGGGATTACTCATAGGGGGAGGGCCAAGAAATATGAGTAGAAACAGATATAGTGCTGCGCGAGCTGTGCCTTTACGCGAGATCACTACAGCAGTGCTTGTTGATGGTGGCTTTTACCGCAAACGTGCGGCAACACTGTTTGGTCATAAGACCGCAGAGGATCGCGCTGATGAACTGGTCAAGTACTGCCATCGCCATATACGTGAATCGCGCGCTGGACTGTACCGAATCTTTTACTACGACTGCCCACCGTCACAGCGGGTTGTTTATCACCCATTGCTCCAGCAGCAAGTCAACCTTGGTAAAAGTGAACTTTTTACCTGGACCAATGACTTCTTCGCTGCATTGGCTAAAAAACGAAAGGTTGCGATTAGAAGAGGAGAGCCTCTTGAAACTCAAGGTGGGTACACCCTAAAAGAGGCTCCGCTCAAGAAGCTTTGCCGTGGCACTATCGATGTTTCACAGCTGACCGAAAATGATTTCACCCTTGATATTTCTCAGAAAGGAGTGGACATGCGAATCGGTCTCGACATCGCTTCTCTTGCTGAACAACGACATGTAAATCAAATCATCATGATTTCGGGCGACAGTGATTTCGTCCCTGCAGCCAAACATGCCCGCAGATCTGGGATAGATTTCATTCTCGACCCGATGTGGGCCCCGATTACCGATAGCCTTAGCGAACACATTGATGGCATTCGCGAGTGCGTAAGCAAACCACCCAAAAACGAAGACGATCCTTTACACGTTAACTACACCGGAAAACAGGACCCTGAGGACGACGAAGAAGAGCTCTAGCTCCTACTGGAACTGGCTGAGGTCAATGCCTTCCAGCGGGTCGGACTCGCGGATGTCCTCCTCCGGTGGCAGCGGCACCTCGCAGAGTACAACTGCCGCACCACACGGATCCTGCACAGTTGCCAGCGGGCCGAACTCGGTGGCCTGCGGGGCAACGAGCACGGAACCGCCCAGTTCCTCAGCCTTGGCGACAGCGGTGTCGATGTTCTCCACGCCAAGGTAGGCCAGCCAGCCAACGAAGCTCTTATCTGCCGCATCGGTCTGTGCAGCAACCGAGCTGGCTACCAAGCCAGCGAACGGCGCCCCGTCTTCCATCGCAACTGCGAAAGTGCCGTGCTCGTTCTTGTTGCGCACTGCGATTTCCCAGCCAAAGAAGTTGTGGTAGAAGTCCGCGACCTGCTCAAAGGTCTCCTCTGGGCCTGCGACCAGCTCGAACCACACCGGGGTGCCGGGCTCGCCCGCTGCAATGAAGGCCTGCTCACCCGGCTGTTCCAAAAGTCCAATGAGGCCACCGGCGGGGTCGGAAACGACGGCCATCGTGGATCCGTCGACAAGCGGGGTCGGTTCCTGGAAGACCTCGGCGCCGAGCTCACGCGCCTTCTCGACGGCACCAGCGGCGGAGTCGACATGGAAATTCACGCGCCACTGGTTGACGAAGGCATCCTCAGCGTCCTTATCGGCCTCAAGCAGCACCGACACCGGCATTCCGGACAGCATGGCAACGCGGCGACCAGCGGATGCCTCGCGGGCATCCTCATGGATTGGCGCGGTATTGCGATAAGCCCACCCAAGAACGCCGCGGTAGAAGCGCTCGGTCTTACGCGGTGCGGCGGAGAGCAAATCTACGCGCAGGGGCATGCCAAATTCGGCGGGAAATGCGGGCATGAGTTACAAGTTCCTCCACTTTTCAGGATCAAAGTCATCGTCGGCGGTGGCCTCATCAAAGTAGTCATCATCGACTTCATCGGCGGTGGCCACGCGTGCCGACATACCGGCAACAGAGACGACGTCCCCTGGACGCAGCACCTTGCCACGGCGAGTGTCGACCTCACCGTTCACGCTGACCTGGCCCTCGGCAATGAGTTCCTTGGCCAGACCGCCCGTTTCCACCAGGTTTGCCAACTTCAGGAATTGCCCGAGACGGATGGACTCATCCCGGATTGCGACATCGATAGGCTCCATGCCCTTAAGTGTGTCATATCCGGTGAAAATGGTCGGGGGTTGGTTCGGGTCTGGTTCGGGTTTGGAGGCTTGGGAGACCTGGGCGCCACCCCATTTAAACTTCTATTTCAATAAAAACCTCGAACCGCGACGCAGATGAGGCTGCACACCCTAACATCGTTCTCATGTCTAATTCACGGTCTCCGAAGTGGCCCCGAATCGCCAGCGAAGCGCCACCCCGCCCGCCGCTGCGCCATGTTATCGCCGCCTCGGTAGCCGTGAGCCTGCCGCTGATGACCCTGGCACTCATCTCAACTTCTGTCTCTGACCTGCTATTTTTGCCTCCTATTGGCGCTGCCATGGCACTTATCGTCGGCGCACCGAACTTACCCCTGGCTCAGCCACGAAATGTCGTGGTCGGACACCTCATCGGCTGCACGACTGGCATCGCAACTCTGCACATGTTGGGTTCGACCATCATTGCTGCAGCGGTTGCCGCCGGCGTTGCCTTCGCGCTCATGCTTCTTGCTCGCGCGGCTCACTCCCCTGCCACCGCTACCGCTATGGTCACCGTGCTGATGCCACACGGCCATGGGCTTGCCAACGACTTCCGCTTCATAGGCTTCATTTTCGCTTCGTCAATCATGATCGTGGTGCTTGGCATCCTCGCAAATCGACTGCGCGGCCTTCGGTATCCCACCTACTGGTGGTAGGTGAATTCGCAGTCACGCACTCCGGCTAAATACGGCTATCAGTGGGATAATGACACTCATGCCAAAGCAGTGGATTAACAACACGACGACCGAAAAGATTGTCATCGTCGGCGCTGGTGGTTTTGGCCGAAACGTGGTCAGCTTCATCAAGGACATCAACGACTACGCAGCAGCCAACGGCCTACCACCGCAGTGGGAAATCCTAGGCATTATTGATGATGGCACCCCAGATATGACCTTTTTCCACAAAATGGGCGTGCAACTCTTGGGCAAAACCGAAATCCTCGCGGACTTGCCCGAGGGGGTCTACTACACAGTCGCAATCGGCAGCGGCGCAGCTCGACGTTCGATTGCGCAACGCGCAGATACCGAAGGGCTCGTGCCTGCGACTCTGGTCCACCCAGACACCAGCATCGGCGCGCTGGTCACGCTCGGCGAGGGCACCGTCATCTGCCCCGGAGCGCGCCTGACCTGCAATATTGAGGTAGGCAAGCACGCCCAAATCAATATGAATGTCACGATTGGCCACGATGCGGTGCTGCGGGACTACTGCACAATCTTCCCGCTCAATGCCGTGTCGGGCTTTGTCACGCTTGGCGAAGCCTGCACCCTAGGCGCCAACTCCGTAATCAACCCCGGCCTCACCGTTGGCGAGGGAGCGTACATCGGATCCGGAGCCGCAGTTACTAGCGATGTCGATGACTACACCGTTGTCGCCGGTGTTCCTGCAAGTGTGATTAAGAACCTGCGCTAGCCGAGACGTCCTTCTCCGACGAACCGGTGAACTCGGTCATAGTCACTTGCCCCTCTTCCGAGATCCCTTCACGCTTGAGCACCACCAAGATCGTGTCAAGCAGAATCTTTGCATCGAGCAGTAGCGACCAATTATCCACGTACTGCACGTCGTACTCGAAACGTTCTTCCCAGGTGATGCCATTGCGGCCCGAGACCTGGGCAAGCCCCGTAATCCCCGGTGGCACCTCATGGCGGCGTGCTTGGCGCGGCGAATAGCGCTCTAGGTACTTCATGCGCAGCGGACGTGGGCCAACGAGGCTCATGTCTCCACGCAGGACGTTAAAGAGCTCCGGGAGCTCGTCCAAGCTTGTCGAACGCAGGAATTTTCCCACCTCGGTGAGGCGGGACGCATCGTCGACAAGCCCCTTTGCCGGATTGACGTGGTGCATCGTCCGAAACTTGAGGATATTAAACGGCTCACCATCCTGGCCCGGGCGTTCCTGGCGGAATAGGACTGGCTTCCCCATGGAAAGTCGCACTGCCAGCGCCGTAGCGCCCATAACTGGCGACAGCACAATCAGACCTGCTGCAGATGCCGCGATGTCGACGCCACGCTTAATTACGCGTTGCGCGCGGATGCTCGGTGAATCCATTGGTCATCTCCTACTTTTCGTTGAACATTTCGCGCAGAATATTTTCGGCACGCGCATCGACTTCCGCATTAGAACGGTTCCTGACCAGCCAACCAACCGCACCCACTACACCGGCCGCGGCAAACGACGCTGCCGCAACGCGCAGCTTCCTGTTGTCATTCTTGTTGTCAGGCGCACTTTGCTTGACGACGGCCACCGCTGGCTCCGGCTCCGGCACAACCGGCCCCGCGGTATCGGTGACCATGACTGGTTCGGGCTCGGCTGCGGGTTCTGGTTGCGGCTGCTCATCCAGCTCTGGTTCTGCCGATGCTGCGTCCTTGCGCCGTAGGCTCAGCATTGTAAATGCTGCTGCAAAGCCAAATAGCCATAGCGAACGGGAATCGTAGTAGTAGCCGGAAAAAACCTGTGCCACAAGAACCGCTAACGCCACAGCTGCGGTCAGACCAGCTTGAAGAAACTTGAATAGGTGGCGACAGGCGATTGCCAGCACAACCAGCACAATCACAAACAGGCCGATACCTATGACACCCGCTTCAGACCCGACTGTGTAGAAGATATTGTGCGGATGCTCCAGTGGACGTGAAGACCTCGGTGTCGACAGCACAACGAAGCTATGCAGGCCTCCACCAAAGATGCGGTGTTCACCCATGATTCGGAAAGCTTCATCATGGAGATAACCGCGTCCGGAATCATGTTCTTTTTCGAAGGTCAACTGGATAAAGCGCGTCTTAAAGTATTCTTCAATCTCGGTACCTGCGATGAACCGCGAGTATCCATACGCGACCGCTGCGGCGACTGCGACGTAAAAAACAGTCGCCCACTTCCAACCCCAGTGAAAAAACACAGCTATTGCGGTAAAGAGGACTACCACGGTGGTAGCAACCAGTACACCGCGGCTTCCCGACGCAACGAGACCGTAAGCAAATGGTGCAGCAAACAAGAGAACTGCCCACATGAACTTACGCCACAGCATGAAAAACACAGCTGCCGCGATGCCGTACAGCATGAAACGGGCAAAGACATTCGGTCCACCGCCGAACGCCGTCATGCGCCCGACATATTTCGGACCAGTAATGCCACCGTAGAGAAAAATAAGCGAGCAAATGGCTACTGCTAACCACAGCCATACCAGTGCCTGAGGATGCAAATAGAACAGTATTGCTGACATCGTGGCGATGAGCCCAAGCGTTATCAACGCAGTAACGACAGGAGCAACTTCGGCAGCTTCGGGGGCCCACAGTCCGGACAGCATCATCCAGAACAACCAGGCATAGAAAGCCACTAATGCCCACACGGCCATCGGCCACTGCTTTACATTGCCAGCGCCTTTCATCGCATTCAGCCAACTCTGGCGCTGCGCTTCTGGGGTGCCGATGGCTGTAAGGATTGCAACGATTACCAAAATCGGCAATGCAAGAGAGAGATTAGGAAGCGCCGAAGAGACGTCCTTCATCGTCGTGTCGCCAACGTAGAGGACACCAGCAAACATTCCCGCGGCCACCACAATAAACAGCGACTGCAGTATTGGTTTTCGCTGTTTTACAGTTTCTCCTGCTACCTCTGTAGAAGTCATCCCAGCACTTCCTTCAAAACACCTATCACCCGCGCGACGTCATCATCATCCAGCGCCGGACCACTAGGAAGAGTAATGCCACGGGAGAAAAGATTCTCAGCGGTGCCGTTGATGCTGGCTCGTGCGTCCTCGTATACCGGCTGCAGGTGCATCGGCTTCCACAGGTGACGAGCCTCAATGCTGGCCTCACCAAGTGCTGCAATCACGCTGTCCGGGGTCAGCACGCCCTTATCGACGGCCTCCTGCGGCAGCACAATTGAGGTCAGCCAGCAGTTCTCGGTGAAACGCTCGTCGGAGTCAGAGAGCAAGCGGGTACCTTTACCAGGGGCATCGTCGTCAAGCGAGGCGAGCAGATCGATGTACGCATCGCGAATCTGGCGGCGGCGAGCAATCATGCCGTCCAGACGCGAGTGCTGCGCCCGCCCCAGTGCGGCAAGGAGATTGGAAAGTCGGTAGTTGTAGCCGATTTCGGTGTGTTCGTACCAAGCGACGGGCTGACGCGCCTGGGTGGACAGGTAGCGCGCGCGAGCGATGAGATCGGCATCATCGGACAGCAGCATGCCACCGCCGGAGGTGGTCATGATTTTGTTGCCGTTGAAAGACAGCGCGGCGGCACGGCCGAAACTGCCGGCCGGCTGACCATCGACACTGGCACCGAGCGCCTCGGCGGCGTCCTCGATGAGCGCGATGCCGAGTTCTTCCAGGCGTGGCGCGAAGGCCGGGTAATCGGCGCAGCGGCCAAAGAGGTCCACAATCATCACGGCGGGAACGCTCTTGCCCTCGGTGAGCAGCTCATCGACGGTGCGGAGCAGCAGCTCAGGGTCGATGTTTCCGTCCTCTGCCGCATCGACAAACACCGGCGTAGCGCCAACGTAAGCGATGGCGTTGGTCGTGGCCGCGAAGGTCATGGTGGAAACCGGAATGTAGTCACCTTCACCGATCCCCAGCGCGAGCAGCGCCAAGTGCAGGCCAGCGGTGCCGGAAGACAGCGCGAGCGCGTGCTCAACACCGCAGCGCTTGGCAATCTCCGCTTCAAACGCGTCTACCTCGGGTCCCAACGGAGCCACCCAACCAGAGTGGAGTGCGCGAACGACAGCCTGTTCTTCTGCTTCGGTGACTGTCGCGAGCGAAAGAAAGATCCGCTCATTGGGCTTGTTAGCGTCAGCGTTAGTCATTACTTCTGCACCTTTCGGACGCGGTTGAGTACCTCGATGAGCTGGGAGTACAGGCTGTCACGAGCAAAACGCTTCTCACCCAGTTCGCGGTTTCGCTGTCCCGCTGCGCGCATCTCATCGCGGTCGGAGATGATCTCAGCGAATCGCTTGGCCGCAGTCGGAATATCGCGCGAGAGACGCCAGCCGGCATCGTGCTCGGTTGCGGCTTCCTCCAGCCAGCCACCGTGGTTGAACACCACCGGACGCGATGCGGCCATGGCATCGAAGACCTTGTTCAGGGAATTGCCCTCCAGGCAGGGGTCATCACGCAGCGGCGATAGCGCGATATCGGCGGCAGACACGTACTTGGCGACATCTTCCTTCGGCTGACGGCCGAGGAACATCGCATCGGCATCGAGGCCAGCGTTCTCAGCGCGCTGGTACAACGCATCCGAGTCGCTTCCCTGCCCCAGCAGGACAAAGCGCACATTCTCCACGCCATCACGACGCAGCTGCGCCGCCAAATCCACAAGCCACTCCAGCTGGTAGGACATGCCAAAACCACCAGCGTAGACCGCCACCACGTCATCGCCCCAGCCCTGCTCCTTACGGAAAGCTGCACGCTGCTCGACCGGGACATCAAAACGCTCAAAGTCCGACGCATTCGGAATGACAGTCACGCACTTCTTCGGAGCTACCTCTTTGACGCCATCGGCCATCGACGGCGACAGCGCCACGACCTCGCTCGATGCCGCATAAAATGCCTTCTCCAGTTGCTTGGCCAGGAAAATCGCCACCGGATTATTGAGGTAGCCCAACTTGATTGGCACCTCTGGCCACAGGTCACGGATCTCCGCCACCAACGGCGCACGCTGGGTAAACTTCGCCACAATTCCCGGAACCGCCACAGTCAGCGGAGTCGAGGACGCGTAAATCACGTCGGCAGGCACACGGGCAGCAACCGCGGAGGCGCGCACCAGGAAGTTGAAGAAACTGACGATGCGCTCGCGCTTCGACATTTCATTGCGGTACGGAATCGCTAAACGACGCACGTGGATGCCATCGACCGTTTTATCCATGGCCTCATCGCGACCACAGATCATTGTCACCTCGTGGCCTGCAGCGGCCATTCGGCGGGCAAACTCGTAGGGTCGGGAACCACCCGGCTCACCGGGGAGAACAAAGTGCTGGTGGATATAAGTGATTCGCATTGTTTAGCTTTCCTCGATTACGTCGACGGGAAGTTCTTCGTTGGTGGTTGATGGATTTTTCGGGCCTCTGCTCGGCTGCATCAACGCCACTGCGGCAACAACGGCTGCTGCAAAGTAGACAACTGCGCTGGTCCACGCGAGACCGAGGGCGTCTCCGAGAAGAATGCCAATCGGGTAACAAATGACAGCGATAACGGCGGAAATGAGCTCCACTCGGCCAATTCGACGGGGATTGTCGCTGCCGAGAATTTCACCGCACAGGTGTCGGTAGCAGCCGAGCACCACGGCCGCGATAGTCAGTGGCAGCACCAACTCCCGAGCAGGCTCAAACTCATGGCCGAATACCGGCACGATGAGGAAGTAGAGTGCCATACCACCGAGCGCACCAAGCGCGCCGTACGCTGCAGTGACTATGCCAAGGTGTCGGAGCACACGAGACGGGGTGAGTTCGCGCCCCCTCTGGTCGCTGGTGCGCTGATCGGCGACTGACTGCGCGATCCAATACAGCGGTTCCGTCGCCGTCGCCACGACTACGAAAAGACCTAACGACGCCGGCGAGGCCAGCGCCGGCAGTAAAACGCGCCCCAAGCGTGTCGTCGTCAGCGGCCCCAGCCCCGATGCGATGAATGGGGCATTTGTTCGAGCCGTCTCTACCACTCCGCCAACACGAGAATCGGTGTGTTTGCGTGACTTCGCTAGCGACCAGATTGCCAGTGGCAGTGCCGGGAAGATATAGGCCGCAGCCCACCAGCGCCAGTCTTCGACTCCGGCGACATATAGTGCAGCGCTAATCAGCAGTACTGAGCCCTGGAAGCCGACGAATACTGCGACGAAGAAGGACACTCGATGGCGGCTGATAGCCATCGCACGAACCATGGAAAATGACACGGTAACCAAGGCGACGACGCCGGCCATTGCCGTCCACGGTCCGTAGACGACTCCTGCGATGGCGCAGGCAATCAGAGCGACCACGGTCATGGCGTAACCACTCGGAATGAGACCGTGGTCGTAATCATCGCGGCGCAGCAAAAGCCGATCGGCCCCAAAGCCGACGAATGGCGCCACAATATAGGCGAACTGCAAAACGGTAGCGACCTCGCCTCGACCGGCGGGCCCCAGCACTCGCGCGGAAAGAATACTGACCACAAAGGCGACGACTGCGGCGAGCGCTGAAGCTGCCGAAATCGTCGCAACTGTTCGAACTCTTTGCGCCAGCTGCCCGGAGTTAGAGGAGCTGGTAGTTGTCACGGTGGGGAGTCATCCTAACTTTTTTGCTTTCGCACTAACGGTTGCAAGTGATTGTGCACCGGTGGGATGCGCCTCAATACTGCTTTGCGCCCCACCGTGCTCTGCAAGCCAACGACGTGCAGCATCGTGATTATGTGTGCACGGGAGAATCCGCGAATTCAGCCGTTCCGGCTCAACACGTACCTCAGTGATTAGCGGATGACGATCACCGATCTTGGGAACCTCGCGGTCATCAACCAAATCCTCGGAGATCTTCTCACCGTCACGAAGACCCGTGTAGACAATCTCTACGTCTGCGTCATGGAGCCTGATCAGGTTCTCCGCCAGCTCAGCAATCTTGACCGGCTTACCCATCTCCAGCACCAGAGTCTCACCGGATTCTGCAATAACGGTAGCCTGCAGCACCAGCTGCGATGCCTCCGGAATGGTCATGAAGTAGCGCTGAACGTCAGGATGCGTCACCGTCACCGGGCCGCCCTCTTCAATCTGACGCTGGAAAGTCGTAATGACCGAGCCGCGCGAGCCAAACACGTTACCGAAGCGGACAGATGCCCAGACACCTTCGTGAGTTTTCCCCATGTGCGCAGTCAGACGTTCCGCAGCGCGCTTGGATTCACCCAGAATCGAGGCCGGGTTCGCAGCCTTGTCCGTGGAAATATTAATAACGGTTGAAACGTTGGCCGCAGCCGCTGCATCCAGGACGTTCTGAGTTCCGATGACATTGGTTTGCACTGCTTCTGCGGGATAGCTCTCCAGCAGCGGCAGGTGCTTGAGAGCTGCAGCATGGTAGACAACATCGGGCTTGCGCTCGGTGAAGATCTGCGTCAGCATTTCCGCGTCACGGATATCAGCCAGGACGGTATCGGAGCCGTCGAGAAGCGCCGAACCCGTCAGCGACAGCTGCGTGGCATGCAAGCCGCCCTCATCGCGATCCAGCATGATCAGTTCTGCCGGCTCAAAGCGGTGAACCTGTCGGCAGATTTCGGAACCGATAGAACCTCCAGCGCCGGTGACCAGCACCTTCTTACCGCGGATTATGGAAGCGACCTTGGATTCATCCAGGTGCAGAGGCTGACGGCCAATGAGGTCGGCGATGTTAATTTCGCGCACCTGCGAGGTAGCGACAGCACCACGGTGGCGCGAGTACTCTTCCACCGGCGGCAGAATGAGCAGGCGCAGGGACGATTCCTCACAAATGTGGTTGAGGACGTTGATGCACTCAGTGGACAGTGGCTCATCAGTAGCAATGATGACCGACTGCGCCGAAGTGCGCGATGCGAGCTCACCCAGCTGATCAATTCCACGAATCACGCGGAGACCATGGATACGAGAAATATGGCTCTCGCTGCTTTCTTTGGGATCGACGATTCCAACCAGGTGGAAGCGGTTCTCACGGGAGATACCGGAATCCGTAAGACTGTTAATAAAGAACTTGGCGCGACGGCCTGCACCGAGAACAATCAAGCGATCATCCGTCTGACGGGAGCCAAAGTTGTTGGTAATCCAGCGAGCGAGAGTGCGGGTATAGATACTTGCCAAAGTTGCGACACAGCCACCGGCGAACGGAACGTACCACGCAATTTCCGGGAAGGTCTTCAGGATTTGAGCCAACCCAGTGGCTGCGGTAGCGCCGCCCATGCTGATGCTCAGCAGAACAATATCTTCAGTTCGACTGCCGGGCCATACGCGTTGCGGGTTGGTGTACTCCCCGAGCAGCAGGCCGAGCAGGACGATGACGGCCACGGCGACAGCGACAACCAAAAAATTAGTGCCTGATATTTCAGAGAAAGATACCAATTCACCGCGGACGATTCCGTTAGCGGCGGACAGCGCAATCAGCCAGGCGAGTACGTCAAATATGCACCAGGCGAGCTGCTTCCAGTCTCGGATAAACATTCTTATGCCTTTTACTGCTGGTTAAATTTTCTTACGCACAATGCGTTCCACAGGCTTGGCATACTATGCGATATGAACTACATTTACAGCCCCCTACTACAAAGGGCTACCCCATCGTTCGGGTAGCCAAAAAGCCACCTTTACCACTCATCATTCTCCCTGGTAAAACAACGTTTCACCAACTGTTTACTGAAGCTTCAATCTGTTTACATTCATCTAACTAGCTGTACAAACTAGCTTCTAACGTAACCACTTCCTGACGATTGCAATTAATGCACAATCACCTCTTTATTGAGATATTTATTCAAGGAAGTATTTGCGTGAATACTCAAACAATCGTTTTTGACAAAAGGGTTACACTTCCCCGTGAGCACATCATCAATGCGTCGGGCACGCGCTTTCATCACCCGGAAGCCCTTCCTTGCTGCCCTGATGCTGATTCAAAACCGGATGGGTCAGACACAGAAGACCACACAGTTCTGGCAGGCCCACAAAAACGGCGAAGACCCGACCAAATAAAAGCACTCTTACATGCGCCCATATTAAATGCGCACCCAGTATGCGTATTATTGATATATGTCGTCGCACGCCACACCAGAACCCCAATCCCCCACAACCAAACCGCCTACTAAGCCTGGCAAGAAGCGCCGCATGTCCTGGCATCGCAAGGCCGGTATGCCAGTGCGCTGGTGGTTCGCCTCCATCATTGTGGCAGCACTCATTCACCCTTTCGTCACCGATGGCCGTTGGCTGTTGGTGCATCTCTTTACCCTCGGCGCCGTCACCAACTCCATCCTCATCTGGGGCCGCCACTTCACCGAAAAGCTACTGAAAATCGACGTGCCCGTTGGCAATCGGAAGATTCAGTTGGCAAATATTTACCTGCTCAACGTAGGTATTGTCGCAACGGTCGTCGGCAAGCTCGGTGACTGGTGGCCAGTGACCACCGTCGGCGCGGCGGTCATCGGCGTCGCCGTCGCATGGCATGCGATTTCCCTCGGACGCGACCTGGTAGCGAAGCGCGATCGGCCATTCGCCATCTCCGTTGCGCACTACGTCGCGTCGGCATGCCTACTGCCCATCGGCGCTGCACTCGGCGCCATCCTCGCATCTCCGAAGGGCAAAGCGCTTCACGACGACCTCCTATTGGCACACGAAGCCGTCAACCTCATTGGCTTCCTCGGGCTCGCGGCCTGCGGCACGCTCATCACCATGTTCCCAGCGCTGTGGCGAACCCAGATGTCGCCGCATTCCCGCCCGAAGCTGGCACTAGCAGTACAGCTCATAGGTATCGCAGTTACCGCGATCGGTGCACTGACCAGCTTCAACTGGATCGCCTCGGTCGGCCTTGGCATTATCACTATCGGCTGGGTCATAGCCGCCATCCCGTGGGCACACAACGTCATGACTGTCGCTAAAGACCCGCGCGACCGTCTCAGCTACCCGGCGCTGTCTGTCGCGGCCGCCATCGTATGGCTAATCGGCACACTCGCAGTCGCCACAGTCAAGGCGCTTGACGACGGCTTCGTAATCTCAACCCTCACGCTGCCGCTGGTAATCGGTTTCGGCGCTCAGTTGCTTATCGGCATGATGAGCCAACTCCTGCCCGCAACCATCGGCGGAGGTGCTGGTCCAGTCTCTGCCGGTATGAAGGAACTTGACCGCGCGGGCGCATTCCGCTGGTCGACCATCAATATTGGTCTGGCACTGTGGCTAATGCCGCTGCCTTCCTGGACCAAAGTGGCGGTCTCCGCAATGGTCTCCCTTGCCTTGGTGTCTTATCTGCCACTTGTCGGCCGGGCCGCAAAGGCACAGATTGGTGCGCTGAAGGAACGCCAGAAGGCACGAGCTAACAAGGAAGCATCGCCGAAGCCGGTCGAGCTGCAAGCAACCGCGCGTCGTCTCGGTGCTCAAACTACCGCTGCTCTGGCTGTATTAGGCCTGGTAGTATCCGTCGGCGTTGCGCTGAGCGGTAGCGGTGGTGGTACGAGCAGCATGGAAACCACCGGTGATGTTGCGCCCACCGGAGAAACCGTCGAGGTCACGGTTACTGCCAACGATATGACCTATACCCCGAACGTCATTGAGGCGAACCCCGGCGACCGCCTGGTCATCACCATGGTCAACGCGGATTCCCAAGTCCACGATCTGCGCTTGGCCACCGGCGAGGACACCGGCCGAGTCTCCCCCGGCGACTCCGCCACCATCGAAGTGCCGGTCGTCCCTGGCGACATTGACGGTTGGTGCACCATTGCTGGCCACCGCCAGATGGGCATGACGCTCACGGTCAATGCAGGTGGTTCGAATCATTCACACCACACTGGGAACAGCAGCCACTCCGACCTCGCAACGCCAGGCGCACTCGGGAATGTCGGCGAGCTACCCGGCCCGGATTCCCCCACCATCAATCCAATGTTGACGCCCGCCGAGGACGCCACGGTTCACCACGTCACGCTGCGAGCCAGCGAGTTCACCGGCTACGCTGCCCCTGGCGTCGAGCAGCAGCATTGGGTATTCAACGGCAAACCGCTGGGGCCAACTTTGCGCGGCAAGGTGGGCGACGAGTTCGTCGTCACGCTCATTAATGACGGCACCATGAGTCACTCCATCGACTTTCACGCCGGCATTGTTTCGCCGGACGAGCCAATGCGCGACATCGCCCCTGGTGAGAAGCTTGAGTACCGCTTCCGTGCTGACCGCGCGGGCATCTGGATGTACCACTGCGCAACCATGCCCATGTCCATGCACATCGCTGCCGGTATGCACGGTGCCGTCATCATCGACCCACCGAATCTCACTGATGTTGACCACGAGGTTCTTCTGGTGCAGTCGGAAAGCTACTGGGGCGAGGACGGCCCCGACGCCGACAAGACCATGGCCGAGGACCCCGATATCTACAAGTTCAACGGCTACCCCGACCAGTATCTCACCCACCCAATTCGCATTCGCGCAGGTGAGACGGTACGTTTCTGGGTACTTGCCGCCGGCCCCAACAAGGGCACGAGCTTCCATATCGTCGGCACGCAGTTCCATCGCGTGTACAAGGAGGGCGCGCTTTTGCTTGACGACGGCGTGGGCGGTGCCCAAGCCCTTGACCTCGGTGCCGCGCAGGGTGGTTATGTTGAGGCCGAATTCCCGGAGCCTGGCACGTACCGCTTTGTCGACCACCAGATGGTGCATGCCGAAATGGGGGCACGCGGCAACATAGTGGTGAACTAAACCAGGGTTTACAACTTAATTGGAGCATCCTCCGGCTCGACAGCGCGCGGCAGATTGGACTCGCCCATCAAGTACTGGTCCACGGCCTCGGCGCAGGCGCGACCTTCGGCGATAGCCCACACAATCAAACTGGCCCCGCGGCCATTGTCACCGGCCACGAACACCGGACCGTCGAAGTTCTGCTCGATGTCGCTGCGCACGGCGAGGTAGTCGTCGTCACGCATCATCACACCGCGATCGTTGAACTGAATCCCCAGCTCATGCGACAGACCACCGCGCTCCGGACCGGAGAAGCCCAGCGCGATGAGAACTAGGTCGGCATCGAGTTCGAAATCCGTATCCTCCATAGGCACACGCTTGCCATCGATGACCTCGACCTCGTTGGCGGACAGGCCGGTCACGTGACCGTCCTCGCCGTGGAAGGAGACGGTGTTGACGTTGAAGACGCGCTTGCCCAGGGTCTCGCCGGTGACGCGAGCGTTAAGGCCGAGCGCCTCGGTAACCTCTGGCGGTTCGGAACCGGTGATGGTGTACTCACCTTCTTCGTGAGCAGTCGCCACGCGCCAGACCAGCGGGTACATCGGCCACGGAGTCGACGCCGCACGGGACTTCGGTGCACGGGGGCGAATATCGAACTGCGTGACGGACGCCGCTCCCTGGCGCAGCGCGGTACCGAAGCAGTCAATGCCGGTGTCACCGCCGCCAATGACAACGACCTTCTTGCCCTTCGCATCAATCGGCGGGGTGTCGAGCTCGCCTGCGGCAACGCGGTTGGCACCCGGCAGGTACTCCATAGCCTGGTGAATACCCTCCAAATCACGGCCATCGACAGGCAGGTCGCGGGCCAGTGACGCGCCGGTAGCTAGGACCACTGCATCGAATTCGGCCAGGTCAGCAGCCGTCGGTGAGATGTTGGTGCGGAACTCAGTGCCCTCGATTTCCATCTGCTCGAGACGACGGTCGAGGAAACGCTGCTCCATCTTGTAGTCCGGCACGCCGTAGCGCATCAGACCACCAATCTTGTCGTCGCGCTCGAAGACCGTGACATCATGCCCGGCGCGAGTCAGCTGCTGTGCTGCAGCAAGGCCCGCCGGCCCGGAGCCGATGACAGCGATGTGTTGGCCGGTGTCGAAAGTCGGCACAATCGGCTGCACCCAGCCCTCATCGAAGCCGCGTTCAACGATGGCCAGCTCGATGTTCTTAATGGTCACGGCATCATCATTGATGCCGAGCACACAACCGCCCTCACACGGTGCCGGGCACAGGCGGCCCGTCCACTCCGGGAAGTTGTTGGTGGCGTGCAAGCGCTCGAAAGCCTCGTGCCAGCGGTTCTGACGAACCAGGTCATTCCACTCCGGAATGATGTTGCCCAGCGGGCAGGCCGAGTGACAAAACGGCACACCACAGTCCATACAGCGGGTCGCCTGCTGTTGCACCTGCTCGTTGCTAGCCTCCTCATAGACCTCTTTCCAGTCCATCAGACGCAGCGGAACCGGGCGATGAGCAGGCTCTTCGCGCTGGAATTTCATGAACCCCTTCGGATCAGCCATTGGTTACTGCCTCCATGATTGCTTCGTTGATGTCAGCGTCGTTGTCCTTTGCCTTCGCGACTACGTCGAGAATTCGGGCGTAATCACGCGGCATGATTTTGATGAACTGTGCAGCCGGGAACCGAGTCTTAGAACCCGTGAGCTTGCGGTGCTTCGACAGCGTGGCCTCCAACCAGCTGATGTCCTCATCATCGAGCGGCACAATATCGACCAGCTCGGTGTTGATGTTCGCCCGCGTCGCCTCGTTATCCAGCAGGTAAGCGATACCGCCACTCATACCGGCGCCGAAGTTGTGACCGACCGGGCCCGCCACTACGACGCGGCCACCGGTCATGTACTCGCAACCGTGGTTACCGATGCCCTCGACCACGGCCGTAGCACCGGAGTTACGCACGCAGAAGCGCTCACCGACAGTGCCGCGGACGAAGATCTCACCGCTGGTGGCACCAAAACCAATGACATTGCCGGCAATGGTGTCGGTAGCCACATCCGCGGTCGGCGGGGCCGAACGTGAAGGTCGAACCACAATCTTGCCACCGCACAGGCCCTTGCCGACGAAGTCGTTGGCATCGCCCTCCAGCTTGATGGTCACACCGGCCGGCAGGAACGCACCCAGCGAGTTACCGGCGGAACCGAGCAGGTTGACGACGATGGAGTCGTCGGCAAGCCCCTGCTTACCTGCGACTTTGGTGACTTCATACCCCAGGCGCGTGCCCACGGAACGGTTCACATTGCTGATGGCGTGGTGCAGCGATACCGGTGTCGGCGCCAGCCCATTCGCGCGCGCCGTACGCAGCGCGGGCTGCGCTTCGTCGATGAGGCGCTCATCCAACGCGCCCTCAAGGCCGTGGTCCTGCGCCTTCGTGCAGTAGGAATCCTGGTCCGCAAAGAAGGGGCTTTCGGCAACGTGCAGGATTCGCTCCAGGTCAAGCTTTGCGACGCGCGGAAGGTTGTCGAGATCCTTGCGCGGACGCAGGCACTCGGCATGTCCGACCGCTTCATCGATGGTGCGGAAACCCAGCTCAGCGAGGTATTCACGGACCTGCTGGGCGATGAAGGTGAAGAAGTTGACCACGTGCTCGGCACGGCCGGTGAACTTGCTCCGCAACTTCGGATTCTGGGTGGCAATACCAACTGGACAGGTGTCCAGGTGGCAGACGCGCATCATGACGCAGCCCTCAACCACCAGCGGAGCGGTAGCAAAACCAAACTCCTCAGCACCCAGCAACATCGCGACCACGACATCACGACCGGTCTTGAGCTGGCCATCGCACTGCACGCGGATGCGGTCGCGCAGCCCGTTGAGCATCAGGGTCTGCTGGGTTTCAGCGAGCCCCAGCTCCCACGGACCGCCGGCGTGCTTGAGGCTGGTCAGTGGCGAGGCACCAGTGCCGCCATCGTGGCCGGAGATCAGCACGACGTCGGCATGCGCCTTCGAGACACCAGCGGCGACGGTACCCACGCCCTGCTCGGAGACGAGCTTGACGTGAATGCGGGCGCGCGGATTGGCGTTCTTGAGGTCGTAGATGAGCTGTGCCAGATCCTCGATTGAGTAGATGTCGTGGTGCGGTGGCGGCGAGATTAGCCCCACGCCCGGGGTGGTGATGCGGACTTCCGCGATCCACGGGTAGACCTTGTTCGGTGGCAACTGGCCACCCTCGCCGGGCTTTGCACCCTGGGCCATCTTGATCTGGATGTCGGTGCAGTTGGACAGGTAGTGGCTGGTCACACCGAAGCGGCCCGATGCGACCTGCTTGATGGCAGAGCGTTTCCAGTCGCCGTTGGCCTCCATTTCGAAACGGTCTGGGTCCTCGCCACCCTCGCCGGAGTTGGACATGGCGCCCAGGCGATTCATAGCGATGGCCAGCGTCTCATGTGCCTCCGCAGAGATGGAGCCATAGCTCATTGCGCCGGTGGAGAAACGCTTGACGATGCTCGAGACCGGTTCGACCTCATCAATGTCGATTGGCTCGCGGTCCGAGGCGAACTCGAGCATGCCGCGCAGAGTTGCCAGCTGCTTGGTCTGCTCATCAACCTTGTTGGTGTAGTCGCGGAAGACCGCGTACTGACCAGTGCGGGTCGCATGCTGCAGCGTGTAGATTGTCTCTGGGTTGAATAGGTGGTACTCGCCTTCGCGACGCCACTTGTACTCGCCGCCGAGATCCAGCTCACGGTGTGCCTGCTCTTCCGGACGCGGCAGGAATGCGCTGCGGTGACGGGCGGCAACATCTTCTGCGACCTCGTCGAGACCAATACCTTCCAGCGGAGAAACAGCGCCGGTGAAGTACTCGTCCAGGAACTCCTGCGACAGACCGACGGTGTCGGCCAGCTGAGCGCCACGGTAGGACTGCAGTGAGGCGATACCCATCTTGGACATGACCTTCAGCACGCCCTTGGAGGCAGCCTTGCAGTAGTTCGAGCAGGCCTGATCCAACGTCAGAGCTCCGAGCTGGTCCTTCATGCGCAGCTCATCGATGGTTTCGAAAGTCATGTATGGGTTAATGGCATCGGCACCAAAGCCCAGCAGCATGGCCATGTGGTGCACCTCGCGGGCGTCGCCAGCCTCAATGATGAGGCTGGCGCGCGTGCGAGTGCGCTCCTCCACCAGGTGGTGGTGAACCGCGGAGGTCAGCAGCAGCGACGGGATAGGGGCAAAGCGCTCGTTGGACTCACGGTCAGACAGCACAATCAGTCGGGCACCACGGTCGATGGCCTCAGAGACCTCACGGCGGACACGACGGATAGCGTTGCGCAGGCCGCGGCCACCGCGGGCGACCGGGTACAGACCGGAGATGACCTCGGCACGGAACTCGGAATACTCCTCGTTCTTGCCCGCCTGGCACAGGGTGACAAAGTCGTGGTTGTCCAGGATTGGATGCTCAAGCCGGATGCGACGGGCGGCATCGGCGGTGGGCTCCAGGATGTTGGTCTCTGCCCCCAGCAACGTATTCATGCTGGTGATGGACTTTTCGCGCAGCGAGTCCAACGGCGGGTTGGTCACCTGCGCGAACCGCTGCGAGAAGAAGTCGAACAGCATGCGAGGGCGGTTGGACAGTGCCGCAATCGGCGTGTCTGAGCCCATCGAACCCAGGCCCTCCGCGCCGGTGAGTGCCATCGGGCGGATGATGAGGTCAACGTCTTCTTCGGTGATGCCGAAGACGCGCTGTCGTAACACCGCGCGGGCATGCGGCATGTACTGGTAGCGCTCTCGTGGCAGGTCGGTGATGTCGACCAGGCCCTCTTTGATCCATTCCTCGTATGGACCGGTGGCGGCCAGCGTGGACTTAATCTCCTTGTCCTCAATAATGCGACCGGCCTTCATGTCCACCAGGAACATACGCCCCGGCTGCACGCGCGTGCGCTGCACAATCTGCTCCGGCGGGATATCCAGGACACCAGCTTCGGAGGCCATCACCACCAGGCCCTCGTCGGTCACCCAGATGCGCCCCGGGCGCAGACCATTGCGATCCAGGGTGGCACCGATGACCTGGCCGTCGGTAAAGCAGATGGCAGCGGGGCCGTCCCACGGCTCCATCAGGCAGGCGTGGTACTCGTAGAACGCGCGAACCTGCGGGCTGAGATTGTCGTCGTGCTCCCAGGCCTGCGGAACCATCATCATGACCGCATGCGGGAGACTACGACCACCGAGATGCAGTAACTCCAGGGCCTCGTCGAAACGCGCAGTGTCAGAACCGTTGGGGTCGCACACCGGCAGTGCGCGGTCGATGTTGCCCAGCTTGCCAGAGCGAATTAGCGACTCGCGGGCGCGCATCCAGTTCTCGTTGCCGCGCACGGTGTTGATTTCGCCATTGTGAGCGACGTAGCGGTACGGGTGTGCCAGCGGCCAGGACGGGAAAGTGTTCGTGGAAAAGCGTGAGTGCACGATGGCGAGCGCGGAAGTGACTTCCTTCTGCTGCAGGTCAAGGTAGAAATCCTTCAGCTGCGGAGTAGTCAGCATGCCCTTGTAGACGATCGTGCGGCTGGACAGCGACGGGAAGTACACGGTGTCGCCACCAGAGCCCTCGCCAGCGCCCTGTTCACCCAGCTCACGCTCGCAGCGCTTACGCAGGAAGAACATCTTGCGGTCGAGATCGATATCGCTGAGCTGGCGACCCTCGTAGTTCTTCGCGGTAACGAAGAGCTGACGCAGCACCGGCATAGCCTGGCGAGCCATCTGGCCAAGCCCGTCAGCGTTAATCGGCACATCGCGCCATGCCAAGATCTCGATGCCCTCTTCGGCGCAGATGTCTTCAATAGCCCGGATGGCATCAAGGGTGGCCATGCGCGACTGCGGCAGGAACGCAATACCGGTGGCGTAGGTGCCAGCCGGCGGCAAAATAACGCCTTCCTTGCTCAGCTCAGCACGGTAGTAGGCATCCGGAACCTGAATGAGAATGCCGGCACCGTCGCCGGTGGTCTTCTCAGCGCCGGCGGCACCGCGGTGGTCGAGGTTGACCAGTGCCTGGATGCCCTTTTCCACAATGTCATGGGTCTGGCGACCGTAAATGTCGGCAACAAAGGCCACGCCACACGCATCATGTTCGTTCGACGGGTGGTAGAGACCTTCCCTCTGAGGACCACGAGGCAATGTGGTCGCTGTTTCGGTCAGAGTCATGGCTGTCTTAGCTGTCATGGCTGTTTTCCCCTTGTAGGTGCAATGTGCCAATTGGGGGACACGGGTTATCTATATTTCCAACTGTTTTAACAATGCACTTTCATCTAGGCGTATTGCAATACGTATTTAGGGAACTAGCTATATTTACCCACCCCCGAAGGAGCTAGAACACCCTTCCCGTTCGACTAAAACCGGGCTTTTACTACCCGCTTTAACGCCATAACCCCCTAATCGAGCTACCACCCCCGCTAACTACGCACAATTGTTCGATTCTTTAGCAAACCTCCCTCCATACCCAATCCGCCCCCACCGCTATGGTTAGCTCCATGCTCGCCAACCGTCGTTTCCGCTCGCCACTGCAGGGCCTCGCCCTCCTTATCGGCGCAGCGACAATCCTCAGCGGCTGCACGGCCCCCACAGCCCCCACCCCAGAGAGCCAGTCATACAGCCCGGCACCGGCACCCGCATTTACGCCCGAGCCAGAGGAACCCGCGCCCGAGATTCCCGAAGCGCCCCACACCCCCGCCGCCCCGGACACCCCAGCGCCCGGCACATCGCCTATCGACGGCATCCGTAGCGCCCTCAACCAGCTGGAGGTAAAAGGGCGCGCACCGAAAACCGGCTATGCGCGCGATGAGTTCGGGCAACGTTGGAGCGACGACGTCTCTGCCGAGTTTGGGCACAACGGATGTGACACGCGAAACGATATTTTGAATCGTGACCTTATTAATAAGGAGTACAAACCAAATAGCCACGATTGCGTCGTGCTTTCAGGGCAATTACTGGATCCCTATACCGGCACGATGATTGAGTTCCAGCGTGGCCGCGATACCTCTTCTGCCGTTCAAATCGACCATGTCGTAGCCTTAAGCGACGCCTGGCAAAAGGGGGCACAGCAACTCCCGCCCGAGGTTCGGCAGGACTTTGCCAATGACCCCCTCAACCTCTTGGCCGTCGATGGCCCCGCCAATCAACAGAAGCGGGATAGCGATGCCGCATCCTGGGTACCCGCCAATAAGCCATTTCGCTGCCAGTATGTCGCTCGCCAGGTGGCAGTAAAACAGAAATACCACCTGTGGCTCACACAGGCGGAGTACGATGCCATCGACCGTTGGCTCTCTACCTGCACACCAGAGGATGAGCCCGCACTTGCCGCCCTAACCCTGAATTAGGGCAACTTCCTCCGGCGCTCACCGATGCCACACACCGAGGCTCAAGCCGGCGAATATGTCACCTATTTAGCTACGTGTTCGCAACCTCCGCCCCTCCTAGTCGCGAACATTTCTATTTTTCTGAAGATTCCTAGCCCCCTAATTTCTGGGGGCGACCGCCATTCAGCTACTGCCCGCCCCGTCAAACAAACCAACCGAAAACCCCTGGGTTCATAGAGTTATATACGTCAATATCAGAATTGAATTCGTTACCGTAGTGTTATCATTTCGTTATATTCACTGCTTCCTGTCGGTTTATAACTGTTTGATAACACTGTATCCTCGAGCCCGTACGCGAAAAGGTACCCGTCGTAAAGCACTGCGCACACTAACTGCGTATTTTTTACTTTTCTTCGTGGAAACTACTTTTTGACGCGGCACAGGTTTGTTAAAGTCTGGTTGTTACAAAATCGCACTACCGTGACTGATGGTGTCAGTGTGACTAAAGAGTCGCTTGGCGCTATTAATCGCTTGTCCATCATCTTGGAGGATTCTCACCCATGGCAGCTGAAATGAAGGCTCCGGAAGTACCACTTGGGCTCCAAATCAAGGCTTTTGCCCAGTCGATTCCACCACTCCTGCGTACTGGTGCCCTGTACATGACTCCGAAGACGGCGCCGAAGATTCTCGATTACCTGCGTCGCCTGAAGTTCTCCGTCGCCAGCCTGATTTCCATGAGTGCGCTGCGCTACCCGGATCGCCTCGCCCTTGTCGACGATGACGGTGAACTCACCTATTCTCAGCTGCTTGACAACTCTCACGCCCTGGCTCGCGCCTTGATGGACCGTGGCATGACCCAGAAGTCCAGCTTCGGCGTTATCGCACGCAACGGCCGCGGCATCATCCTGCCGATGGCCATCAAGGGATTCATCGGCTCCGAAATTATGCTGATGAACATCGGCTCCGGCCCGACTCAGATTCGCGGTGTCGTTGACCAGAATAAGGCCAAGTTCCTGTTCGTCGATGACGAGTTCCTGGGCAACCTGCCAGAAGACCTCGACGATGTCACCGTCGTTATTACCTCCGTGACCAAGCCGGAGACCCGCAAGAACGCGGGCAAGAACTTCGTGTTCATGGAAGACCTCATTGAAGAAGGTCGTACATCGAACGCCAAGCTAGATCCGAAGCCGGAGCAGGGACGCATCATCATCATGTCCTCCGGCACCACCGGCATCCCGAAGGGTGTCCTGCGCAATGAGCCCAAGACACCGGCAACCGTGGGTGCAATCGCCGATCGTATTCCGTGGCGCCGCAACATGGTCATTCACCAGTCCGCATCCATGTTCCACGCCTGGGGCTGGGCAAATGTGCTGATTGGCATGGCTACCGGCTCCACCATTGTCACCATGCGTGTCTTCGACCCGAAGAAGGCTGTTGACCAGTGTGAACAGTACGGCTGTAACGGCATGATTTCCGCGGCCTTCTTCCTGCGCCAGATCAAGGATGTTCTGGATGAGGAGCCGAACCGCAAGATTGGCCCGTTCCGCTTCATTGTCTCCTCTGGTAACGCCATCCCGGGCTGGCTCGTCTCCGCGCTGACTCACCGCTTCGGTCCGGTTATCTGTAACTTCTACGGCTCCACCGAGGCCGGCCTGTGCTCCATCGCATCCGGCGCGGACCTCGCAGCCCGCCCGGACTCCGCAGGTCGCCCGGCAATTGGCGCCAAGGTTCGCATCCTGGGTGACGACGGCAAGGAAGTCGAGCCGGGTGAGGTTGGCATGATCCACACCGCTCAGGAGCTCTCCTTCATCGGTTACCTGAACAAGAAGGACAAGTTCACCACCGTCGATGGCCTGTTCCAGATTGGTGACCTCGGCCGTATCGACCAGGACGGCTACCTGTACATCTGTGGTCGCTCCGACGACATGGTGATCAAGGGCGGCGAGAACGTCTTCCCACGCGAGGTCGAAGAAATTCTGGGCCCGGTGCCGGGCATCGCCGATGTCTTCTGCCACGGCAGCAACGAAAACGACGAGATTTTCGCTGACCTGTTCCTCTACGTTGTCCGCGAGGACAATGAGGCCGGCAAGAACCTCACCGAGGACATGCTGCGCGAGTACGTCCGCGAAACTCTGGCCGAGCACTCCACTCCGGACCGCGTCTTCTTCGTCGACTCCCTGCCGCGCAACGCCATCGGCAAGGTTGTCCCGCGCGAGGTCAAAGCAATGCACGAGCGCCTGAACCTGGACGCTCAGTAAGAAGCCTGCACACGAAAGTGTGCCCACCGGCTATCCGCCTGGTGGGCACACTTTTTGCTTATTTCCGCTACCTTTTACACGGCTATCCGCGCGGGCGCACCTGGATTTCATCCACGTTGGCATCCGCTCCGGTATCAACGGCCAGACGTACTGCGGCTGCGATCGATTCAGGCCGCATGAACTTCGTTCCGTCGTAACGCCAATCCGCATCATCGCGGTGCCAATTCGACTGCAGCTGAACCTGCATATCGGTATCGACGCGCCCGGGGTGCACGGAGCTGACTCGTACCGCGCCACGCTCTTCCTCGCGCAGTGCATCGGTGAAGGCCCGCAGCGCGAACTTCGACGCCGCATACGGCGAAGTACCAGCTGAAGCGCGGAATCCCGAGCCCGAGTTGATTGTCACCAGCGTGCCCTCCGCCTTGCGCAGCGCTGGCAGCAACTGGCGTGTCAGGTCGGCGACGGCGACGACGTTGATGTCCATAATTCGCGACCAGTCCGCACGCGAAACCTCCGCCACGTCCCCATCGACGTACACGCCCGCCGAGTGCACGAGCACATCCAACCCGCGCCCACCGAGCGCCTCCAACAGCTTTGCCACTTCCGCGTTTACGGCGTCGGGATCACCCAGGTCGGCAACGAATACGCTTGCCGACGGCAACTGCGACGCCACCTTCTCGGCAGACTCAGCACTGGTAGCGCCCACAATGACATGGTGGTCACGGGAGAGATCCTTGGCGACCGCCAGGCCAATACCACGGCTTGCACCCGTGACCAGGGCAATCTTGGTGTCAGCGGCAATATCGATGCTCATGTACGGCTCCTCTATGTAGTCGGTTTACTTCTTCGGCTTCGCGCCGCCCACCTGGTCGATGGGGGTCACCTGCAGGAAGTCAATGTTGACGCGCTTCGGACGGGTGGCCGCGAACACAATGATGTCGGCAACATCATCGGCGGTCAGCGACTCAACGCCATCGTAGACCGCTGCGGCCTTGGTCTCGTCGCCGTCGAAACGCACGAGTGAGAAGTCGGTGTGGACGCGCCCCGGATCGATTTCGGTGACGCGCACGCCATCGGCAGCAACCTCTTGACGCAGGACTTCCACCAGCGCGCGCTCAGCGTGCTTGGCTGCGTTGTAACCGGCGCCGCCGGTGTAGACCTGACGGCCGGCAATCGAGCCGACGGTGAGCACAATGCCGCTGGTGGACTTCAATGCGGGCAGCAGCGCGCGGGTGACGCGCAGGGTGCCCAGCACGTTGACCTCGTACATCCAGCGCCACTTTTCCTCGACAGCGCCTTCAACCGATTCCATGCCCCAGGCGCCACCGGCGTTGTTAACCAGCACGTCGACGCGCGGTTCGGCCTTAGCCAGCGCCGCCACATCGGCGTCAGAGGTGACGTCAACCTTGTAGACCGTCGCTTCACCACCGGCAGCGCGAATCTCCTCCGCGACAGCCTCCAGCTTGTCCTCGCGGCGGGCTCCCAGCACAACGCGGAAACCTTCAGCTGCGAACTGCTTGGCAGTGGCTGCACCAATACCGGAAGAAGCACCGGTAACTACAGCTACTTTCTTGCCATTAGTTGAAGTTTCAGAGGTCATGGGGGCTTAACTCCTTGCTACATGCGTCTACTGATATTCCCGACTGTAGTCATACGACACCCTCCTGCGCCGAAGACTGCGCGTGCTTTACACCTGATGTTCCACGTGAAACGTATATAAAACTGTGCAGGAATTTTCCCGATTCACCTCATACGCAGCTGCTAAAACCGCGATACTGGTTGCATGTCTGACCAGCCTCACTTCCCACATCTTCTCTCCCCTCTCGACGTCGGTCCTCTAACTCTGCGCAATCGCATCATCATGGGCTCAATGCACTCCGGCCTGGAAGATCGCACCCGTGATATCCCCAAGCTGGCTGCCTACCTGGGTCGGCGCGCCGAAGGTGGCGTGGGGCTCATCGTCACCGGCGGTTATGCTCCCAACATCGAGGGTTGGCTGACTCCGGCCGGTTCGATGATGGCGTCGAAGCGCATGGCGGACAATCACCGCCGCGTTACTGACCTCGTGCGCTCCCACGGCAGCCACATCGTGCTGCAGGTGCTGCACGCCGGTCGTTACAGCTACAGCCCGCTGGCTCGCTCCGCCAATACCGGTCAGTCGCCGATTAGCCCGTTTAAGGCTCACCGCCTCACCGGCTTTGATGTCTCACGCACTATCGGCGCTTATGTCCGCGCCGCGAAGCTCGCAAAGCGCGCCGGTTACGACGGCATCGAGGTTATGGGTTCCGAGGGTTACCTGCTCAACCAGTTCCTGGCCGAGCGCACCAACCACCGCTCGGACAACTGGGGTGGCAGCGCCGAGGCTCGCATGCGCCTGCCCATCGAAATTGTCCGCCGCATTCGCGCCGAGGTGGGCGAGGACTTCCTACTGCAGTACCGCATTTCGCTGCTTGACCTGGTGGAAGACGGCCAGACCTGGTCCGAGACCACTGAACTCGCGCAGCGTCTGGTCGAGGCTGGCGTCGATGTCTTCAACACCGGTATCGGCTGGCACGAAGCACGCGTCCCCACCATCGTCACGTCCGTGCCGCGCGCCGCATTCACGGATCTGACGGGTCGTCTCCGTTCGCTTGTCGACGTCCCGGTGGCAGCCTCCAACCGAATCAACCGCCCCGAGGTTGCGGAGAAGATCCTCGCTGACGGCGATGCGGACCTGATTTCCATGGCCCGCCCACTGCTGGCTGACCCGGACTTCGCCATCAAGGCGGGCGATGGTCGAGCTGACCAGATCAACACCTGTATCGCCTGTAACCAGGCCTGCCTGGACCACACCTTCGCGGCCAAGCGCTCCACCTGTTTGGTCAACCCAAAGGCGGCTTACGAAACCGAGCTGGTATCCGTGCCGGTGTCAAAGGACAAGGCCAAGCGCGTCGCCGTCATCGGCGCTGGTGTGGCTGGACTCGCTTTCGCGGAAGCCGCAGCTCAGCGCGGTCACCACCCGGAGATCTTCGAAGCCGCCGACCAGATTGGTGGCCAGTTCAACCTCGCCGCAAAGATTCCGGGCAAGGAGGACTATGGCGAGACGCTGAAGTACTTCTCCCGTCGCCTGGAGGTGCTCGAAGTTCCGGTTCACCTGAACACGCGTGCCGACGTCGACGAGCTCAAGGCCAAGTTTGACCACGTGATTGTGGCCACGGGTGTCACCCCGCGTATCCCGGGCATTGACGGTATCGACCACGAGAAGGTCATTCGTTACGACGAACTGCTCTCGGGTGCGAAGCAGGCCGGCAACAAGGTGGCCGTCATCGGTGCTGGTGGTATCGGTGTGGACGTGTGTGAATACCTCACCCGCAAGCCGAACCAGACCATCGAAGCCTGGAAGGACGCCTGGGGCGTCGGTGACCCTGCGGAGTTCCGCGCGGGTCTGACCAAGCCGGGCACGGTCTCTGGCGCGGCTGAGGAGTTTGAGGTTGAGCGCGAGGTGCACCTGCTGCAGCGCAAGACCTCCCGCATCGGTAAGGGCCTGGGCAAGACCACTGGTTGGGTTCACCGTGCGGAGATCAAGAAGGCCGGTGTCAAGCAGTACACCGGCGTCACCTACAACCGTATCGATGACGAGGGCCTACACATCACCATCGATGAAAAGCCACAGGTCATCGCGGTTGACAACGTGATTGTCTGTACTGGTCAGGTATCCAATCTGGACTGCCTGGGCGGAAAGAATCGCGAGAGCGTCACCGGCGATAACTCCAATGTCACCATCATCGGCGGCGCGGACGTGGCCGCTGAGCTGGACGCAAAGCGTGCCATCCGCCAGGCCGTTGAGGTAGCGCTCGCGCTGTAGGGCTAGGGCTGCTACGCCTCGTAGCGGTCGGTGTAGGCGCGCTGCTCGAACTCGAAACGGCCCGGGTGAGCCGGGAACTCACCCGGGACACCGATGGCCAGCAACAGCGCTACCGCCACATCGGTGTCACCAGCACCGATAGCTTCCTTGACCTTCTGCTCACTAAAGCCCGTCATCGGGGAGCTAGCCCAACCAAAGGCGCTGGCAGTGACCATAGCGAAAGAAGCGGCAATCATGGCGTCGCGGATTGCGAACTCGCGGGAGAGACCCTTTTCCTCGCGGGCCTTATGGAAGGAGGTCATCGAGGCCTCCCGCTCGGCAGCGGCGACTTCGTCCCACAGGCCAGTGGCCTTATTGGCTTCAACCAGGCGCGGAATACCGCGCTTCCATCCGGTCGGCTCACCAATGAAGGCGAGCAGCAGCGGCGCATTGGCAACCTGCTTCTGACCACCGGCAGCTTCCACTACCTGCTGGCGCACCTCAGGGTCCTCGATGCGCACGATTGCGCGGGACTGAATGTTAAAAGCACTGGGAGCTTCCAGAGATAGCTCCAGGAGGCGGCGCACGTCAGCGTCGTCAAGCGGTTCGTCAGCATAGACGCGCGTGGCACGGCGGTTGCGGATGATGTTCTCAAATTCGGTGGCGAACTGATCGCGCGGAGAATGCGAAGTCATGCATTAAAGAATAACTGTTTGCCAACCTTCGAGTTCGAGCAGCCAGCGCTTCATTTCGCGGCCGCCGGCATAGGATCCGAAAGACCCCACTCCCCCACTGGCGGGCACCACGCGGTGACAGGGAATCAGAATGCCCAGCGGATTGGTGGCACAGGCCGAGCCGGCAGCTCTGGCGGCACGGGGTGATCCGGCCATTTCAGCGAGCTCACCGTAGGTCACAACCTGGCCATACGGCACGTCGCGCAGTGCGGTCAGCGCACGAGCGCGGAAAGAATCCTGGGTGAATATGTCGCAGTCCAGCGGCAGCGCAAACTCGCGGCGCTGCCCGGCAAAGTACTCGCGGAACTGCTGCGCTGCCTGTTCCGCCACCGCTTGCGCTTCGGGGTCGGCGGCGCTGGGGTCGTCGTCAAGCACGGGGCCTAAGAGATTGACTTCGACGACCCCGCGAGCGGAGGTGGCGATTCCAAGCGCGCCGAAAGGCGTTTCTACCTGGGAAATCGCCATAAAACCTCCTACTTAGCCCTTGTTGGCCTGGAACCAGGCCAACAGCTCGTCCCACTCCTTCTCGTGACCGGAGCGGAAGTAACCACCGTAGCCCACGCCCTTGCCGCCAGCCGGCTGAGCCTGGCGCTTTTCAATCTTTTCAGCAGAGCTCATCACATTGGTGATCAGGTCTGCCGAGGACTCCTCAGTCCAGTAATCATCCGGAACGCGGATGGACAGGAACGGCTGCGGAGCCTTGGAGAAGCGGTTAGCGAAGTCGAACTCGGAGTCGTCGAAGAAGTAGCCTTCCTTGCGAGCCCAACGAGCCCACTGACGCATGACACCGTTCGGCGGCTCAACAGCTAGACGCCACGCCGACGCCGGAATGTGGCCAGTGATGAAACCGCTAATCGGGCCGAGAATATTGAAGATGAAGAATGCGCGGACCTTGCCCGCCACGGACGGCACCTTGGAAATACGCATACCGCGGCAGTTGACCAACGCCGCTGCGTCATAGGTGCCCTCGGAGCCGGCGTAGACGATGCCGTGACCACCAACCGCGTGGCCGACAGCGAAGTGCGGCACGTCCGGGTAGGTCTCCTTGGCCCACTCGATCACACCCGGAATATCCTTGGTGATCCAGTCCGACATCCGGATGTCTTCATTGTTCTGGTCAGTCTTCAGAGCGGACTGGCCAATTCCGCGGTAGTCATAGGTGATAACGCCGTAGCCCTTTTCTGCCACGGTCTCAGCGAAACGGTGGTAGAAACCCTGCGGCACACCGGTACCGGAGTGAACGGTGATGATGCCGTTGGGAATGTTCTCTGGGTTCTCCTTCGGGCGGAACATGGTTCCGCGCAGCAGGACGCGGTCATTTGCCGGAATAATGATGTCCTGCCGAGGGCACGGCTCCGGCAACTTCGGGCTCTTCGCGGAAAAACGGCTATCCCCAGTGGAAGTGGTTGAGGCTTCGGAGGTCATTTATGCAGTTCCTTCGAGTGGACTTAAACAGTGCATGATTTTGTATACACAATCTTAAAGTGTAAGGCTCATCACTTTCAGCGCTTTCGTGGAATTTGCCTCACACGCGTTACAACTGCACATCCCCATAGGCGCGTTCGTCCTCAATTGGCTCCAGATGCGAGGAGATATGCACACCGGGAAAACGCTCCCGCAGCTCACCTTCCATCGCGGTAAGCACATCGTGACCGCGCTCCACGCTCCACGCGCCCGGCACCAGCACATGGAACTCAATGAACTTCTGATGCCCCGACTCGCGAGTGCGGATTTCGTGGACGTCAATGCCACGACTCCGGTCACGGTGCGAGGCCAAAATCTCATCCACCGCCACGCGGTCGTCGCCCTCCATGGCCTTGTCCATCAGGCCGTTACCGGAATCGCGCAGCAGCTTGTAGCCGGTGACCAGGATGTTTACGGCCACGGCCAGCGCGATGATCGGGTCGAGCCACCACAGGCCGGTAACCCACACCAGCGCCACACCTACGAGCACTCCGGCGGAGGTCCACACGTCGGTCATAAGATGCTTGCCGTCGGCGGTCAGCGCCAGGGAGTTGTGTTGGCGCCCGGCCTTAAGCAGAATCAGCGCCACCGCACCATTGATCACCGAGGCAATTACGGTCACGACGAGGCCCAGGCCAATCTGCTCAATCGGCTGCGGGTTCACCAACCGCTCGATGGAGACATAAATAATGGCCGCCGCCGCCACGAAGATCATGGCACCTTCCAGCCCGGCCGAGAAGTACTCTGCCTTGGAATGGCCGAACTCATGATCGCGGTCCGCGGGCCGCGCGATAACCTTGAGCACAATAATTGCGACAACTGCCGCAACCAGATTGACAATCGACTCCGTCGCGTCGGAAAGCAGGCCCACCGATCCGGTCAGAGTGTAGCCCCAAAACTTCAGCGCGATGGTGACGACCGCCGCCCCCACTGAAAGCCAACCAAAACGAGATAAGTCCTGCATATGCGGGCACTTTACCCGCCCTTCCGGAGTTACTACCAGTTCTATGAGCACCGATTTCCAGTTCAATTTGCAGAACATTTCTGCAGGCCTGCCGTTCGCGTCGCAGCTCGCCTCGCTTGCCGACGCCGTGCGCGACCACGACGTAGTAGTCCAGGCCCCACCGGGTACCGGCAAGACCACTTTGGTTCCACCGGCGGTGGCCAACACCCTGGGCGGCCGCATTGTGGTCACGGCTCCCCGGCGCGTGGCGGTGCGCTCGGCGGCGCGGCGGTTGGCGCAGCTGTCGGGCACCAAGCTCGGTGAGGAAGTTGGCTACTCGGTGCGTGGCGACGCAAAAGTTTCCCGCGCCACCCGCGTGGAGTTTGTCACTCCCGGTGTGCTGCTGCGCCGACTGCTGCGCGACGGCGACGTGGACGCCAGCGCGGTGCTCATCGACGAGGTGCACGAGCGCGGCTTGGACACCGACCTGGTGTTGGCGATGGTGCGCGACTTGCGGGATATCCGCGATGACCTGCGCATTGTCGCTATGTCGGCAACGGTGGACGCGCCGAAGTTCGCGGCCTTGCTCGGCGGCTCCACCCCGGCCCCCATTGTGGCGGCGGAGGCGGAGATCTTTCCGCTGGACATCCGCTACGCGCCCTTTCCGCAGCGGCTGGATGCACGCGGTGTGACCGACGACTTCCTGCAGCACGTTGCCGCCCAGGCCAGCACACTCGCGGAAGAAGCCGCCGGTGATGTGCTGGTTTTCCTCCCTGGCATCCGCGAGGTGGAACGCTGCGCAGGCTATATCGCGGATTCCTCGGAGGTGGCGGTGCTGACGCTGCACGGCCAGCAGAGCTCCGAGGAGCAGGACCGCGTGTTCCGTCGGCAAGCGGATGGTAGACGCGTAATTGTGTCCACCGCGATTGCGGAATCATCCGTGACTGTGCCGGGCGTGCGCGCCGTTGTCGACGCCTGCCTCGCACGCGGACCGCGGCTCGACATTGCGCGTGGCTTCTCCGGCCTGGTCACCAGCTCGTGTGCACAGTCCTCGGCGAACCAGCGCGCAGGCCGAGCGGGACGTGAGGGCCCGGGCATCGTGGTGCGCTGCGTCTCCCAGTCGGAATTCGCGTCCTTGCCCGCCTGGCCCGCGCCGGAAATCGAGGTCGCCGACCTGACCCAAGCGCTCCTCGACGCCGCCGCGTGGGGCACGCCTGGGATGCAGGGACTGAAGCTTCTCGACAACCCACCACCCCACCACGCCGAGGCTGCAAACCGCATTCTCGCTGGCCTGGGCGCTGTTGATGAGGCCGGTGACATCACGGAACTCGGCCGCACCTTGGCTACCCTGCCGGTGCATCCGCGTATGGGACGCGCGCTGCTGACGGCTACGGACATGATGCCGGAGCACGCGGGCGCGGTCGCACGCGCGGTGGAGAAACTCACCGATGCCCGCGGCTTGGCCAAGCAGGTGCGCCGCATTGAGCTGGATACTGAGGCCCCCGCCAACCTGCTGCCCTCGGACATCCCCGCGCTGGTCACGGCCCTGGCCTGGCCGGATTTCATCGGGCGACGCCGCAGTGCGAATTCCGACGAGTACCTTTTCACCGGCGGCACCGCAGCGGAACTCGCCCGCGGTTCTGACCTACACGGCCACGAATGGATCGCGGCCGCCGACATCTCGCGGCTCTCACACGGCCGCGCACTGATTCGCGACGGCGAGGCGATCGACCTGGAAATCGCCATGCTCGCCGCCGGCCACCTCGCCCGCACGGAGACCACGGCGCGCGTCGAACAGGGCCGCGTTCGCGCCCGCGAGCGTGACCTGCTCGGCGCCATCGAGCTGTCCTCCCGCCAGGTCTCCCCAACACCTGAGCAGTGCATTGCTGCCAACTCCGCCTGGCTTGCCGACGCCGCCCCCAACCTCGACCGCGACACCGAACAACTCCGCCGCCGCATGGCCTTTCTCCACACTCATCGCGGTGCCCCATGGCCGGATGTCTCCCCCGCAGGGCTCGCGGCCCAGGCCGAGCTCCTCTTTGCTGGCGAGCTGGACCGCCCGACCCCTCCCAAGCTAGATGCCGAGCACCTCCGCCGCCTGCTGCCCTGGCCGGAGGCCACGGACTTCGACCGGCTGGTGCCCGAACGCCTGGAGGTCCCCTCCGGTTCGAAGATTCGCCTGGAGTACCCGGAGGACCCCACGAACCCTGAGGCAAAGATTGTGCTCGCCGTGAAGTTGCAGGAGTGCTTCGGCCTGGCGGAGACCCCGCAGGTATTGGAAAAGCCGGTGACAATGCATTTGCTGTCACCGGCTCAGCGACCACTCGCGGTCACTCAGGACTTGGAAAGTTTCTGGAATGGCGCCTACGCACAGGTTCGCTCCGAGATGCGGGGCCGTTACCCCAAGCACCCGTGGCCGGAGAACCCGTGGGAGGAGCAGGCTACTGCGAGAACGAAGCGTCGTCGTTAAGCAAGCCCGTCGTTAAGCAGCTGCCTGTGCCCGCACGCGACTGGGCTTGCGCCAGAGGTAGATTGCGTAGCCCAGGCAGGTGAAGAAGAGCACGCCGCCCATGATTCCCTGCATGTTGCCGTAGAACCACTGCCCCACATTGGCAGCGTGGCCGAAGTCATTGCCCACGAACACCTCGTACGGTGCCCACCAGTGGGCGATCATGAACAGGACACCGACAATAATGTGCCCGATCTCGCGGACGAAGAGCACCAGCGGCACGAAGACCATGACGATCGACCAGTGGTGGCTGACCGCGTATGGCCCGGCGAAGCTGACCGCCAGCGCAACGAAACCAAGGGCTGCGACATCATAGCCGTTGCGGTGGTAGATCCACGCCACGAAAGCAGCAGCGATGGCACCGATGAGGAAGAAACCGTAGATGCCAATATCGAGCGCGGTACCCTCCACCCCGGCGCGGGCGAGCAGACCACTGAACGCCTGGTTGGCCTCATAGGTCGGGGCGCCACCGCGGTTGCCGGCGAAGAACTCATCGGTCCAGAAGTAGATGGACTCCTTAAAGCGCACGGCGAAACCAATAGCGACGGTCACCAGGAACCAGCAGAAGCTCTTGGCCACGGCCGCAAAGTCACGGCGCATGAGGAACACCAGCGCATATGCCGCGGGGGTGATCTTAATTCCCGCCGCGATACCCACGCCCAGTCCACGCAGTTTCTTGGGCAAAAAGCCCAGCACATCGGAGACCACCAGCAGCGCGAGGAAGACGTTGATCTGCCCGAAGAGCACGTTGGCGCGCAGCGGGTCGAGCAGCATCACAACACCGAGCACGCAGGTAGCCATCAGCTTCGGACGCTCAGAGCCGAGACGAGTGAAGACCATCCACAGCATCGCCCACACCGCCGCCAGCGTGGCGAACGTCCAGATGATCTGCAGGGTCACCGGCCCCGCCCAGGTCAGCGGGTAAAACAGCAGCGCCGCAAACGGTGGGTAGATGAAGCGGAAACCCGATCTGGTGGGAAACTCTGGTGAGTAGAGATCCTGGTCTCGTCGTAGTGCCCAGCCGGCGTCTTGGAAGACCTCGAGGTCCATCATGTAGGCAGTTGCCGCAAGATAGATGAAGTCGATGACAACGACCAGCGACACCAGCCCAAATACAATTGCCAAGATCCGTCTCTGCATGACGGAAAGCGTCGAGAGTCTGTCCATGAGCATGATTCGACACTACCGCACAGTTCTTCCTACTCAGGCCTTAGAGTGGGAGGTATGTTCGTGGAAAACTATCGCAAGGTTCGCTCCGAGATTGACGACGCTTGCCGACGAGCTGGGCGCCAGCCCTCCGAGGTCCGCCTGCTGCCAGTCAGCAAGACTGTGCCTGTCGACGCCCTGGTGGAATCCTGGCCGGAGCTCGCAGCAGCCGGCTGCGCTGGCCTGGCGGAAAACCGCGTCCAAGAAGCGGTGGCCAAGGCGGAGGCATTCCGGGAGGCCTTCGGCGACAAGGCACCGCATATGGCCATCATTGGCCCACTGCAGACGAATAAGGCCGGCCACTTAGTCAGCTGTGCTGATGAGTTTCAGGCGCTGGATCGCCCGAAGGTGGCCGGGGCGCTGCAGCGTCGCTTGGCCGATTCCGAGCGCAAGCTCGATGTGTTGATTCAGGTCAATGCCTCCCGCGAGCCGCAGAAGTCGGGTCTGGCGCCGAGTCACGCGGCGGAGTTTGTCCGCATGTTTGGCCCCGATGGCGAATACCCGAACCTGCGTCTGCGCGGGTTTATGACCATCGCGGCCCAGAATGATCCGAATGTGCGCGAGACCTTCGCGGAGCTGCGGGAGCTGCGGGACAGTCTGCTCGGGGATTTGCCGGACGGTGTCAGCCTCAACGAACTGTCAATGGGTATGTCCGGCGACTACCGCGAAGCCATCGCCGAGGGGGCGACCACCGTCCGTGTGGGACGCGCCATCTTCGGTGAGCGCTCCTATCAGAAATAAAGGTCGCGAAATAGAGGTAATCTCAATGCCATGAGTTCTGATGTCTCCCCGTGCTCCCGTCGTCGTTTCCTCCTGGGAACTGCCGCCACTGCAGCTGGCGCACTCGTAGCCGCTTGTGCACCAAAGTCTGCGGTGGAAAAGGTTGACGCTGCCGACATTCCGGTTGGCGGCGGTGTGGTGATCGGCAATTACGTCGTCACGCAGCCGGAGGAAGGCAAGTTCGCCGCTTTCTCCAGTTCCTGCCCGCACCAGAATGGTCGTATCACCGAGGTCAGCAATGGTGTGATGATTTGCCCGAACCACAACTCACACTTTGATATTGCTACTGGTGAGGTTGTTTCTGGCCCGTCGCGTAAGCCCGCTGGCCAGGCATCGCTTTCAGCCGAAGGCACTGAGCTGATTGTGGGCCAGAAGTAGGTTTATCTTCTACCGCCGCGGCTTCAACCCCGCCACAGCACACGCGCCCGCGATGAAGGACAGCGCCACCAACCACGGAATCAGCCCTGCCCACTCGAAGCGACTGAACACCATGCCGGATACCCAACCGACAATGGACGAACCCGCGTAGTAGCTGAACAGGTACATCGATGACGCCTCGGCGCGGTCGCGCTGCGCCACCAGCCCCACGCCGGACGAGGACAGTGAGTGCGCCACGAAGAACGATGCCGTGAATACAAGTACGCCCACAACCAATGCGGGCAGCCACGGCAGCAGCGCCAGCCCCAGGCCCACGCACGCGGCCAGAGTCGCAATGGCGATGAGGCGACGGCGGCTCACCGTCTTCGCCCACACGCCCGCGCGTGCCGACGACCACGTGCCCGACAGGTAGAGAATAAATACGAACCCTGCCAGTGCCGGGGAGAGCCCGAACTTATCGCCCAGTCGGAAGCCCAGGTAGTTGTACAGAGAGACAAACGACCCCATAAACAGGAACGCCAGGGCGCACAGCGCGAGAATGCGCGGGTCGCGCAAGTGCCGCGCTATGGCCTGCCCCTCCCCTGCAAACGACAGCTGCTTCGGCTGGAACCTACGCTGTTGCGGCAGGAAGTACCAGGTCAGAATGGCGAAAACAAACGCCACCGTCGCCGAGACCGCAATCGCCACCCGCCAGGAGGCGAACTCCAGCACAATGGACGGAATAATACGGCCGAGCAGGCCACCGACCGTCGTGCCCGAGATATACAGCCCCATCACGCGACTGACATGGTCGGCGTGGACTTCCTCACTGACATACGCCATAGCCACTGCGGGCACACCGGCAATGACAATGCCCTGCAACAGGCGCAGCGCAATCATCGAACCGATGCCCGGCGCAATTGACACCACGAGCCCCAGTAGCGTTGCCACAAATGCGCTGATGACGATGACGCGCCTGCGCCCAAAGCGCTCCGACAAAATGGACACCGGGATAATCGCACAGGCCAAGCCACCGGTGGTGGCGGATACCGTCAGCGCGGCGGTGGCGGGGTCGACCGATAGCTCGTCGGAAAGCGTGGGCAGTAGCGCCTGCGTTGCGTAGAGCGCTTGGAACGATGCCAGGCCAGCGAAAAGCACAGCAATAAGCGCGCGACGGAATCCGGGATCTTCTGGCCGTAGTCCTTCGATCTGTTCGGGGTTTTCGTTAGCGCTAGTCACTTGTCCTACGTTAACCCTCCCTCCAAACCTCTCGCTGAGTACCCGGATTCAGAAAACCTTTTTAATTCGCCCGCGGTATCGCTTTCGTTTTATTAGTTTCGTAGGCATGACTACTTCTTCCGCACAGCCACAGAGTCGCAATCACGACCGCGAGTACGACATCGTCGTCTACGGTGCCACGGGTTTCGTGGGCCGCTTGATTGTGGACTATCTGGCTAAACACGCCGGTCAGACGAAGGTGGCGCTCGCAGGCAGGAACGCCCAGAAGCTTGCCGACGTCGCGGAGAACGCAGGCGTATCGGACTGGCCGGTCATTGTTGCGGATGCCGCCGACCAGCAAGCGGTGGCTCAGCTTGCGGCCAGCACAAAGGTGGTGCTGACCGTTGTGGGACCGTACGCGAAGTACGGCCGCACTCTGGTGGCCGAGTGCGCCAAGGCCGGTACTCACTACGTCGACCTGTGTGGCGAGGTGCTGTTCGTCCACGACTCCATCGCGAATAACCACGAGGTGGCACAGCAGACCGGAGCGAAGATTGTTCACTCCTGCGGCTTCGACTCGATTCCTTCCGACGTCGCTGTCCGCGAGCTCCACGAGGCGGCCCACACCAAGCTCGGTGAAACAACCCTGCTGTTCAAGCACGTCAAGGGCGGTGTCTCCGGCGGCACTATCGATTCGGTCCGCGTCCAGCTTGCACAGGCCAAGAAGGACCCCAAGCTGCGTCGCATCATCGCCGATCAGTACGCCCTGGCTGAGCCGGGTCCCGACCAGGGTAAGTTCGGCGTCGACCTGCGCCCGGCGCGCTTCCGCCGCCACTGGCGAGCGCCCTTCTTCATGTCGCCGTTCAACACCCGAATTGTTCAGCGCTCGGCGATGCTGGCGGATTACGGTGATTCCTTCCGCTACCGCGAGCTACTCAATGTCGGCCGTGGCCCGAGGGCTTTCGTCCGCGCAAATATTTTTGCGGCTGTCTGCAGGTTGGCGCTGGCGGCGATGGCGTTCGGGCCGACGGCCAAGCTCATTGATAAGAAGCTGCCGAAGCCGGGTGAGGGCCCGAGCGCTGAAGAACAGGCCGAGGGTCGCTTCACCATCGAGGCCTACACTGTCGATACCTCCGGCATTCACTGGCGTTCCAAGGTGTCTCTCGAGGAAGACCCGGGGTACGCAGGCACCGCGATTATGATTTCCAGCGCCGCCCTCGCACTCGTCCACGACGATCTGCCGGACGCTACCGGCGTGCTCACTCCTACTGTCGCGCTTGGCGACGCCCTGTCCCGCCGTCTCCGCGCGGGCGGCATGACCATTGAGGCGGTGCAGGCTCGATGACTGATGGCCTGACCGGTGCTTTTGCGAATCTCACCCGCGGACCGAAACTGCCGAGTGTAGGTGGCGGCCGTGCGTTAGTGACCGGCGCTTCCTCCGGCATCGGTTGGGCATGCGCGGAGGCACTAGTCAAGGACGGTTTCGAGGTCGTTGGCACGTCCCGCAGGGGCGCCGAGGCGCCGCACCCCGAGGGCGTGCAGATGGTGGCACTCGACATGTCCAGCGCCGACGACATCGCTGCTGTGGTCGCCCACGGGCCTTACGACGTCGTCGTCGCCAACGCCGGTGAGAGCCAGTCGGGCGCTTTCGAGGAGCTACCCCGCGAGGCGCTTGAGCGTCTCTTCCAAGTCAATGTTCTGGGGCAGGTGGAGCTGTTACAGCAGCTGCTGCCTGGCATGCGCGAGGCCGGTCGTGGCCGAATTGTGCTGGTTGGCTCGATGCTCGGCGGGTTGCCGCTGTCCTACCGTTCTTCCTATGTGGCGACGAAGGCCGCTATCCGCGGCTTTGGGCTTTCGTTGCGCGGTGAAGTCGCGCAGTTCGGTATTGGGGTGACGGTTGTCGAACCGGGTGCCATCAACACGGGGATTTCTACACGTCGGACGACGTATGGCGATGAGGGCTCCGTTTACGCTGCTGATGTCCACCGCATGCTGACGAAGTTGAACGCCAATGAGGAAGATGGCATTCCCGCTTCGGAGATTGCTGAGGTGGTTATGCGCGAGGTGACCGCCGAGCGACCTTTGGCTCTGGTGGCGCGGGGGTCGTCGGCAAGCGTTGCAGTGCCCTTCATGCGGCGAATCCCGACGCAAGCGATGTTGACCATCATGCGCCGGGTGCACGGGCTGCGGTGAGTTAATCGGCGATGGCGCGCATTTCGACTGCCTGCGCGCACGCCTCCGCGGCTTCGTGGGCTAGATTGATGGCCTCTTGCTCGTCTGCGACTTGGACAATCCAAAAAGCTGACGGGAACGTCATCGCGTTGTAGTACGGCAAATCGCTGTGCGAACCATCCGGCAGCACCGTCATGGCATCCTCCGGTGGAACCAGCCCGCCGGACATAACCCAGTGGCCTTCGTCCTGAAGCTTCTGATTGAAGCGTCCAATCCGTTCAAAGGCAGCGTGCATTTCCTCATCAGAGTCATACGCGTTGATATCTCTGCGGCCATGGACCGTGAAAAAGTACTGCACACCAAGCTCCTGAGTTTCGTTTTGCTAAGTGTAACAGATTGCGCGGGGCTGGAACCGGGAATTTGTGGGAATTTTAGAGCTTTGGCTGAGCGTTTTTGTGGCCAGGGCCTAGTTTTCCTCTTTCGCAGCGGCGGCTCGCTGTGCCCTGATCTCCGCTACCTGCTGCTTGCGGGTATTGAAACCCATGCGCCACGGGGCGGCTAGACCTGACTCGGGGGCATGCGGGTTATCGCGCCAAGATTTGCCTTCGTTGTAGGCCTGCGCGCCCTCACGGTATGCGGCGGACTGCTGAGAAAAAGTTGGATACGGCTGTTCGTCAGCCTGCCTTGCCTGCGCGCCGACAGCTTTCATTCTTGCGCGCAGTTCCTTGATTTTGTTCTTCGCCCTTTCGTCATGCTGTTCCTGCTGCTCTGCGATCTCAGCGAGTGCTTGCTGCTCGGTGATGGGGTCGAACGAGTCTTGTCCTGCCTGGTCGTAGGCTTCCTTAGCGCGCGGGGTGCGCTCCCAATCACGCAAAGACGGATTGTAAACGCACCAGTCTTCCTGACCGTCATCTTTGTAGATACTGCCGCTGTGATCCCAATACCTTGTCATGCGTGTACCCTCCTGAGTGTTTCTATCGGGATAATATCCCCTCATAATCAAACTTGAACTACCCCACTCGCGCGGGGAAAACAGCTGGTGTAGCGTCTCCGTACCGGGTGCTGCGGGAACATCCCCGCTCGCGCGGGGAAAACAAACGTCTCCCGCTGTGCAGTAAGCAGGTCTACGGAACATCCCCGCTCGCGCGGGGAAAACTAACGCTTTGAGCCGGGGCGAGCGTTGCCGCGCGGGGAAAACCTTTTTTCATGCCTGCGTCAACCGGCGTGGGCAGGAACATCCCCGCTCGCGCGGGGAAAACTCCTGCTCGGTGGCGGGTTTCCCCTGCATCCACGGAACATCCCCGCTCGCGCGGGGAAAACGGGTTCCGCCATCACCCGGAGCTGCAGATGGAGGGAACATCCCCGCTCGCGCGGGGAAAACCACTTGGCTGTAATCAGCCACGAACCAGGAGTCGGAACATCCCCGCTCGCGCGGGGAAAACGCTGCAACGTGAAATTCCGTTGGCAGCTGTACCGGAACATCCCCGCTCGCGCGGGGAAAACAGCGTGCTGAGGATCAGTTGTCGCAGGCGCGGAGGAACATCCCCGCTCGCGCGGGGAAAACTGGAATCTGCGCCGCCGAGTAATCCAAAACTTGGGAACATCCCCGCTCGCGCGGGGAAAACCATGCTGCCCAGAATGCGGAGAGGATTTGTGGGGGAACATCCCCGCTCGCGCGGGGAAAACTCAAGCAACGGAGACAGCAGCTCAAGCGTGTTCGGAACATCCCCGCTCGCGCGGGGAAAACACGGCACACATCTCGATTTCGACTTCCCACCACGGAACATCCCCGCTCGCGCGGGGAAAACATTGTCCCGGCGTGGCAGTTCATGGGCGACATGGGAACATCCCCGCTCGCGCGGGGAAAACACGGCACACATCTCGATTTCGACTTCCCACCACGGAACATCCCCGCTCG
>NZ_JASPJU010000005.1:110828-111084 GCF_030232435.1 Corynebacterium sp. MSK012 | reverse complement strand
CGCGGGGAAAACATTGTCCCGGCGTGGCAGTTCATGGGCGACATGGGAACATCCCCGCTCGCGCGGGGAAAACATCGCCGCGGTTGTTGCCGGGTTGGTGTATTTCGGAACATCCCCGCTCGCGCGGGGAAAACGAGCTGCCTGAGCTCATCGAGTTGCTTGAGTACGGAACATCCCCGCTCGCGCGGGGAAAACAGCGTGCTGAGGATCAGTTGTCGCAGGCGCGGAGGAACATCCCCGCTCGCGCGGGGAAAAC
>NZ_JASPJU010000005.1:0-110728 GCF_030232435.1 Corynebacterium sp. MSK012 | reverse complement strand
CTCGCGCGGGGAAAACCATGCTGCCCAGAATGCGGAGAGGATTTGTGGGGGAACATCCCCGCTCGCGCGGGGAAAACGCGAGTGCGTCATACTCTGGCCGTGGAACGTACGGAACATCCCCGCTCGCGCGGGGAAAACTGCGCCTCCTCAAACTCCTTCTTCTGCCAGGTCGGAACATCCCCGCTCGCGCGGGGAAAACACAATCCAGTCCCAGGCAGCCTGCGCCCAGTTCGGAACATCCCCGCTCGCGCGGGGAAAACTCTTCGGAGCCAGTACTACCGACACCGACCTTGGGAACATCCCCGCTCGCGCGGGGAAAACTCTGCGTGGCGCATGTGCCCGTAGATGAAGTCCGGAACATCCCCGCTCGCGCGGGGAAAACTGGAGCCTGATGAGCTACGGATTGCGGAGACGCGGAACATCCCCGCTCGCGCGGGGAAAACGGATCTTGAGCGTCATGTGGTGCTGCGGGTTGGGGAACATCCCCGCTCGCGCGGGGAAAACTTATTAACCAGCAGAGTTCGGTTCCCAGTGAAAAATTTTATATCACTTAGCTCGACGAGCACGTCGGGCGCGACGCCGCTTGGCTGGATTTGACCACCCCGGTTGTAATCCGATATCACCTTTAGTCCTGTTTTTGAACGGACGCCGGATCAGGGATAGCCCCTCAACATCAACGACCTCCCAATCGTGGCGATGCACCTTGTAGGCATACCCTTGTTCGGCATTCCGATCCGGATAAACCATAATGGCACGACCGCTGCCGACCATTTCGATGACGAGTCCCCACAAGATGTCACGGAGACGAGAGTTAACTTTCCCAACGAATACACCTGGGGCAATTTCTTCGAGCCACCGAGTCAGATGTCCCCGCAACCCGGCAGGGCAGCTCGTCAAAACTAGTGTCACCATGGCGGTTCTCCGGAGGAGTAGTTTGTACCACCTTTAATCGTGCCGCGGCTGTAATCCCACAATTCGATAACTTCGCCGAATTCCTCGTTTTCAAGAGGCTCTTTCATTAAGAGCTTTAGATCCTTAACGCAGCGCGAAATAACTTTTTCTTCACGAATCCGATCACGCACACGTCGCCTAACCGTAGTGCTAAGTGTTTGAGTATCAACCTCGGTTCCAAGCTCCGAAACCACAGTAAAAGCAACTGGAATCGTTATGTCTGCCTTATACAAATCCGCAATGTCATAAACAAATGCGCGGTCGTGCCCCGTATGCACAAACCCCAAGCCGGGACTCATTCCCAGGGAAACTATCACCGCATGCACGACACCGTATAGGCAAGAATGTGCTGCTGAAAGAGCCTGATTGATTGGCGTGCCATTCGAGAAATCATCAGGGCGGTATTCACGACGCGACCACTCAACCCCGGTTATCTTTGACCATTCCCTATAAACCGACCGAACCCGAGCACCCTCTCGGCCCCGTAATTGCTGCATATTCAGGGATTCCACATCCTCGCCGGAAAAGCGCATCCCATACACTTCGCGCGCAACCGCTAGTCGGGTTTTTCGGTTGCTCACTAGCTTTGCCTGCTGTTCCAGAAGCCGGGTCGAACGACCTATCGGCCGACCATGCGCGTAATATCGCACACCGTTTTCTCCCACCCAGACGATTGTTGAACCGGCATCTGCAATAACCACCATCGCCTGATGCGTAACCCGTGTACCAGGGCCCAGCATAAGCACTCCCAGTGCAGCACTGGGTATATGCATGACGCCCTGGTCGTCAGTCGCAGTGAGAGAATTAGAATCTCGACCGATGGTGCAGTGCTCAAGATAGAGAAAAGAAATCCGGTCTTCAGCCCTCGACAATTCGATCGGTTTCGACGGACGCGCTCCTGGAATATTGGCCATGACTAGTCACTTCTAGAAGTCATTGGAGCGACAGTCAACAATCCACACCCATATCCCTTTGCTTTGCCAATTCCGTTTGTCAATACTCGGCGGAATTTCTCAGCATCAGCTACTTCAATGGCTCCATCAAACTGTGCACGCGCGATTGTGACCATTCCTCCCTTCCTGCGGAACTTCACCACTTCCCTGCCTGTAACTGAAACAGCTAAGTCATCGCTGGAGGTGTCATGACTATCTGCATGTGAAAACTCAGCTGGCAGAAATCGCACACCCATAACTTCAGCGCGTTCTAACAACCAATTTCGCTGTTGAGCTGCAGTTACATGCGCAAGCCTCTTAGACTTACCTGTCTGGGGGTCGCGTACTGATTTCACAGGATTCGCTACCAACCTAAAACGAAATCGCTTTCCGACGGAAATACTTCCCAAAACCGGTTCGTATTCACGTATCGCCCACGACTCTTGATTTTCCCAGCCTGCTTGCTGCTGCAGATGCTCAAATGATGGTTTTTCAGGACTCACCACGTATAGAGCAAGTGAATGAGCTTCCCGGTCAACTCGCCACAAAACACGACCGTTCTCAGTGATGAGGTCACAATTTGGTGGAAAAGCTGACAGCACCGCAGCATGCATAGCCTCTGGGCTGGCTAACAACTTACGAGTCCCCCGCCGTTGCGGATTGAGAAACATGCGTGAAAGGTACATCAACTAGTCACCTCCCAGTAGGGACATAGGATCGTGAGAGAACACCGGACGCTTTCCTTCTTTGTTTTCAATCTCTAGCCATCCATGAACCACTGGTCGCATCTCGTGCTTTCGTTCTCTCGGATCAAAGCTGACTGGAGTATCCGGAATTAGCTCATCGTAGGTCTCACCATCGCGCATATCTCGAACAATTGGCAGCGAAACTACTTCTGGTTGACGTTTCCGGTACCAAGTCGATGCTTGCCAAGGAGCCTCACGCAAAGCGTCTTCCAGTGGCTTTTCCTTAATTCCTAGAACCATTTTTCCTGTCGGTTGGAATGCACGGCGGCCTAAGTAGAGAGGGAACGCTGGACGCTGTACCGCGTCGGCAAGCCCTTCAAGAACACTGCGTGGACCTTCAATTGCAACAATGAAGATGGCGTCAGTGAGATAATCACGATACGTCAGGGGCTTGGATTTGTTGTTGCGCCAATCAATTTCAGTCTGGAAGTCTCGCTCAACCTTTCCAATTTGATCAGTACGAACACCAAAGCCCAGTGATGCCAAATCTTCAATCGCATCAGTACGGCGTCGCCCGCTTGCAGCTGCAAGCAAACCCACTACCCCGCTTTTCGTTGGCTCTCGCCGCGTACCTCGGTGATTGAATCGACTCGAGTCTCCCCATGCTTGCATAGGTCCAGCGAGCCTCAAGAGGAGAACCGACATTAGAGCTCGACCTTCTCCATGACAGCCTGCTCAACTAAGTTGACCAAACCAGCCATATCAGTGCGATCGCCAAAGACATTCAGCTTTTCCATCGCAGCTTCAGTCGCTGCGCCACCAGTGGCAAGATACGCACCGCCGAGTGGATGAGAGTCGTACGCACCGTCCTGCTCAGCGGCATACTCTGCCAACTTGATAGATGCGTTTTCTGTGCGGCCACGAGTAGCTTCCACCGGGTCTTCAAAAGCTTCTGACAGATTGACAGGCTGATCATCACGAACTTGAACCACAATCAAATCTGGTCGCGTTCGGTTAGCAAAGGTGTTCTGCTTACCAGTTGGCATCGAAAGCGCAAATGCCTTGAGTAGTGCACCAGCAGCTTCAGATGCTGCCTCCTTCGACCCCAAAGAATGAGCCAATTCACTAGCGTTGACCGTTGCGTAGCGGTACAACGTAGACGAGGTGAATTCCACCGTACCAATCATGCCAGCACCAGCGTTGTCCTCCGCCGCGTTGTCATCAACCGCAGTGAAGTAGTCAAACTCCGTAACGGTCGGATGAACAGAAATAGCATGATTGAACTGGCACGTCGCATCAACATTTAGGTCTGGAGCATCGGCCAACATGCGACCGAAGAGGGCGATGTCGACTGAGTGCTCGTTATTTAGTGCTTCCTTCGCTTCCTTCGCAGGAATTTTGGCCGGATCGTCCTGGTACTGAATTGCCAGATCAGCTAGCGCTTTAATTTGCGCGCGGGAAACAAACAGCAGGTACTCAGTACGGATACGCGTGTCTTCCTCACCCTTCTTGGGCTTTGCCTGCTTCAACTTCGTCTTCTGCAGAACACTCAGCGCTAGGTGCTCAGCGCTTTCTTCCAGCTCCGGAGTCTGCAAAATGATTTCCGCAGCAATCAATGACGGGCTGAAACGAGTACGCTGTCCCAACTTATCAAGGTCAAGTAAGTTCTCGAATTCCTTACGTGCTGCGCGCTTCCAAGCTTGGCTGGAAACTCGAGCCCGACGCACACCGCCATAGTTGGCAGTCTTTGGACTGCCCGTGTCATCTCGGTTCAGGTTTGATGGCGGGACAGTTTGGAGTGCGTGAATATCAATGTAGATGGTCATGTTAAGCCTTTCTGCTGTTATTAGTTTTCTACTGCGCGGTCATGGTCATCGATTTCGGATTGCGGAACTCTGTTCATATCCCGGGCCCAACGAAGTCGTACACTGCGAGCTGAATCTGAATAGTTCAACGCCACCAAGTCATTAGCCAAACGGCCGTAATCCATCGGAACGCTGTAACTCCTCAGCATCTGAATTAGTCCGCGCAAATGGTGCACTAACTCATCGGTTGTCTGTGCAGTAAGCGCTGCGTTAAATCGTCGCTCAATACCCTTTTTCTGGTTTTCACCTGCTACTTGATGAAGCTGGCAAATAGCCGCTCCGAATCCTTCATTGGCCTTATGCATAGGCTCATTTCTCGATTGCTGATGGAGTGCAAAAAAGGCCAATGCAAGGTGTGCTGCAGTTTCGTAGACGCCTGGCTCATCTCGAGGGCCTTCAAGCTCCGCCGGGAACGAATTGAATACCTCTGACCACACCTGGGGCTGCTCTGCCAGCGGCGCGCTCAATGAGCGGCGAAGCACCGCAAGGGAGGCACGAGCTTCCGAGCTTTCGTTGGCCAGACCACCTGCTAACCCCTGTGCCTTGCCGGCAACAAAGCTGTACAGCAGGGAGCTGCGCGACTGCGACTTATTCGTATCTGCCATTGTTAATTAACCTTCTCTCGCGGTTTTTGTTCTTCTGGCCGTGGCAGAACTTTTCCGAGCCCTCGCCGAAACCACAGCTCAGCGTGCCCCACGTTGTACTGACGCTCATCAACCTCACGACCTGACCATGCGCTGTCGGGCACACCTGCTATCAACTCCGCAGCTTTAGCGAGAGCCAAACGCCGCAACTGTTCTGTCCAAGTTGCAAGGTGATCACTAAGGTCTGTTTCTGACGTAAGCCCGCTAACCCATTGACGGAATACTGGGTCTACATCCGAGTAGAAGGAACCCTCTGCGCTAAAGCCTGCAGCCCCGCGTTCGCCACCAGACGCAATGGCCAAATTATTGGCAAATTTTCGCAGTTCGGCTGCTGTATCTTGTGTTCGGTTTGCGGCCAACAATACGAATTGGATGGTCTGTTTATCGGCAGCCAAAAGCGCAGGGAACGCTAAATCATCTGTTAATAGACGGTTGTACGAAGCCATTTGGGGACCATATTCGTAACCAACCATCCGAAGACTCAACCGGTAATTCTGGGGCACAACGCCACTGCGGCGACCTGTTCGAGTCTTCAACGCTTCCATGACACCGGCGGGCTTTGAAACTTTTACTTCGCTGCCGGTGCGCCCCTTGGTCGTATCAACGTCCGCTTCAGGTAGCACAGCGGAGAGACCTCTCCAAAGCGCGCGATCCGGATTGATGGCCTTTGGCATGTAGATGTCTTCTTTGGCCTTCTTGGACTGTGGCTCGCTATAACGCCATGGAGACATCATTTCGAGCGCATCTTGATGCAGATAATCTACTGGATCGCCATTGCAAACAAGTGCTCCGGTAACCATGCCATCTTCCGCATGAAGACGGACGCGCCTCTGTGGCCACGTCAAAAGCGTGAGTTGGCCTTTGGGAAGTGGTTCGGCCGAGACTGCCGCTGTCGGAACCGGCAATTCCCATATAGGGGCACCAGCCCAGGCAGCGGGATTGTGATCAACGATATTTAGCAGCAGCGTTTCAAGGAGACTATGTCCTTCGAGTACGGTTCCGCCTAACCAGCCTGCCCAACCAATGCCAATGGGATAACCTTTCCCGCCTTTGACGCGAGGGTCACCGACCGCACCTGATTTAATTCCGGAGAAATCAAAGGCTAGGCAATGAACCAGCCAACGACCTGCTTCCGCCAAGGGAAGTGGCTCAATTGCTGAGCGCCGGTAGAAGAGGTCACCTAATTCCGGTGAGTCCGGAATGATTGCCTCAAGGCTCTTCCACTCTCCACTTTTTGTAGCAAGCGTAGGAGTTTGCATGAAAGGGGCTTCCCGATCGAGCAAATCGAATCGGTGCGAATATTCATCTAAATAGCGGCTGATGCGCTCTAATGGCAGCTTTTTGTCCTCCCATGCTGCCGCCCATTGTTTGCGGTTTTCTTTGACATCTTCTCCAAAGTCGAATGCGCGATAAAGAACCGCAAGAGCCACGCGCAAAATCGCAAAGTCCTGCGCTGGCGATTCACCAGAGATCCGTTTTAACTCACCAGCCTGCGCAAAGATATCTCGAAGGCCTAATTCCCGACCATTGCCATCGTGCCCCGTGACCTTAATCCAGGGCTCGTCGAGCAGATTAAAACTTGGCTCAGTTCCGCTCACTGCGACTCCTTTTCTCGAACGGACCGCAATCCATACTTCATATCGTATGAAAAACTAACTCCGTTAACATGGCATTCCCCACTTTCGTTCAACGGCAATGGCAGAAGCCCTTTTAGCCAGGAGCTAAGTTGCCAAGAGGGGCTACCAAACCGCTCCAATTCAGCGATGAACTCGTCCACTCCCCCGACTTGCCAACAAGGCAGCGAAATGGTGCATTTAGCAACTTCGCGTGCTAATTCGTCGTCGACTCCATTGGCATTACTCAGTGACTCACCACCGCGGTTTTCCAGCCACGGCAATGAATAGAGTTCGCTGCCTCGCTGCTCTACAAGAACTACTTCAATTGTCTCTTCGATATCTCTCACCTGCGACTGCCCACGAAACTCTTCTGCAGATCCATGCTGGAACCACAGACTCATGTCTTTTTCGTTTGGCGATGGACCGAGTGAACGTTTCGCTTTTTCAGCAAGCTTCTCTCCCCTCGCTTGCTTCTCCTTCACCGCCTCATCCCAGTCTTTTCGCCAACTGACTGGACACTGCGCATCTGCGTCATACGTTTCACGAACTATTCCTGCGACATCATCTGGTGAAATAAACTGCTTACACCCCATCAACGCTGAGGCCGTCCGCATCAGCAACGCAGTGCCATAAATCCGTTTACTACCGCTCACAAACTCTGGAGCATTGCTATCCCCAATCTCAGTGACCCCAAAGAGCACCAGTCGTGGCGTTTGAAGTCGCTCCGGACGGCTTTTACGACTATGCCGATGGAGACGACCCGCCCGCTGAATCAGCAGGTCCGAAGGCGCAAAATCGCTAAACATAATGTCAAAATCCAGGTCAAGGGATTGCTCAACAATTTGCGTTGACACCACCACGCCTCGCTGTGGGCGCACGCCAGACTTGCCGTATTTGGCAACAAGCTCTTCTTCTTTAGCCCGTCGATCTGCCGCAGCGAAGCGCGAATGAAGCAAAAATACTTCCTCATCAGTGAAGCTACCGTCAGAACAAATTTCGTCGTAAAGCGTTTGGGCCCGCTGAACTGTATTGCATACGACTACGGCGCAACCACCATCATGAAGTTCCTCTGCCAGCTTGTGAACAACAGATGAGTCATCACAGAATTCGAGCGATACCACCTGCCTGCGAGATGAAGCCTTTGGCTTACGGACCGTGACACCATCCTCGTTTACAAAGGTCAGAAGTGGATAGGCACGTTCGTCTTTGGCAACTTCCATCTGGCCAAGAATCTTGTTGGGAATTTGAGCATTTCCTAACTGCGCAATCCCCGAGGCATAGGCCTCCATCAAATGAAAACGAGCATCCGGTGGAAGCGTTGCCGACAACGCAATGACTGGAACCCCATATGCGCCACACCATTCCAATGCGCGGTACAAATACTGCTGCATGTAAATGTCTGCAGCATGCACCTCATCGAGGATCAATACCTTTCCGGCAAGCCCCAGATGCCGCAACATGACATGCTTTGACTGCAGCGCCGAGAAAAGGAACTGATCGATTGTGCCAACAGTAAAGTCTGCCAGCGCTGCAGTTTTACGAGAGCGTAGCCACCAATGAGCCTCAACTGCAGGCTCTTTAGAATTGGCACCATATTCTTCGTCATAAATAGCCGAAAAACTCTGTGACGGAAACTTAAGACCTTGGAATTCATCATTAAACTGCGCGCGACTATGCGTGAGCATCGCAGAGGCCAACTGGTCTTCCGCAATCGCACGGTCGAGCCACTTCAAAACACGAGAAAACATGGCATCTGACGTGGCGCATGTAGGCAACGCGACTTGCACACCACCACATCCGAACTTGGCTGCAAGAACTTCCGCGGCCGCAAGTGCAGCCTCTGTCTTACCTTCACCAGTCGGTGCTTCTAGCAGCAACAGGCCTGGTTTATCCACTTCCTCAGCAAGCTTTACTGCGTCCAGCTGAACTGGGTATGGGGTGGCACCAGCAGGCAGGTCAAACCGAGCGCGAAATAAGTCATCCGCACTACTTTCCGGGCGAGGATCCCACGGATCCGGAAGATTTAATCCGTCAATCGCATCATCGCTTCTGCTTGTCGACGATGCATCAAACATCGACAGTGGAAATAAATCAGTGTTCGAAGCAAGCCAGTCAGCCATGACCACAATTCCCGTCAGAAGCATTTGCGCTTGCGCTGACAGCTCTTGCTCTCGGCGTTGTTCACAATCAGTCGCCGTTAAACCTGCCCTTGTGGCCACGGCGTCGAAGAATTCAGAACGAATGTGTTGCCACTTTTCACCTTCGAGTTCTTCGACGAAGTCTTCGGCAGAATGCAACAGATTCTCATCGGGAAACTTGCCGTGATGGCCACCAATAGGTGCAATATGTGTATTAGCAGAATCTTCACTAAATCCGTGGTTTTCCAGCAACCAAATCCACAGAGCATACGCACCGACAGCGCCGTGGGGCGCTCCACGTAACTCCTTGGAGGAAAGTGTTGCCGCAGCGCCTAGCCCATACGGGCGCACACGGTCATACAGTTCCGGAACTTTAACCGAAAAAGCATAAGACGCCTTACCAATATCGTGCCCACCAGCATAGAAAGCAACCCATGCACGGGCTCGTTCTTTCGAGCCGAACTCATCGGTAAGCACTTGCCTTAGTGATTCCGGCAACCACTCATCCCAGAGATAAAAAGCCACATCCTGGGCATCATTCAAATGTTGTGCGAGACTCAACGCCTCTTCACTTTGCCAATCCCACTTAGCCCACTGCAAGCGAGCTATTTCAGACAGTACATCTGCCAAGTTCGAGCCCATGTTCGACATAACGACCCTGTCCGGCCGAACCCCTATCCGGCCTCTATTCTAATCTCCAAGATAGCCGAGATATCAATTTCATTCAATATGGAAACTACCCCTTATTAACCCCACACAATAAAACGTTGATATCTATCCAATAGACTCATCTACAAGTGTCGCTTACACGAAAAATCCCCGCTTTCGCGGGGATAACATCGCCCCTCACAATAAAACCGGAACATCCCCGCTCACACAGGGAACCCGAAGGCGACAGAACCTACACTAACCTCTCCGCAGCTTCCGCCAGACCCAATCAACGATTACGAAGCCAACAAGCGTCACACCGAACAGTGGTGCAACTACCGAGTAGGCAATCAGCAGCGCCACAACAGTTGCTGCAACTCCCGGGCGAATGTCCCGCCAACACGTCGGCGCCGGGAGCCTGCCCGGGCGACCACCTCGACCGCGCCCAAACCACATGGCGTACCCGCGCACAATCATCGCCAACAGAGCGACACCAATCAGTGCCAGGATCAGCTGATTCACCCAACCGAACAGGATGCCCATGTGCGCGTTGATCAGCCATTCGGTCAGCTTCGCCGGCAGCGGCCAGTCCGCGAAGTGAATCCGATCGACCATCGCTCCGGTCGAGCCGTCAACGGTGACGGTCTCAATGCCCATCCGCCATTCCTCGCGGGCTTCCTTGGCCATCCACACCGTGCCAGCCTCCGGTGGTGTCAGTTCGACTTTCCCGGACAGGCCCTCGGCACGTGCGAGGTTCATAACACTATCTGCCTCTGACCAGTCATAATTCGCTGGTGCAGTCGCAGTCATGGCTGGTTTCGGTGCGTACCAGTCCATCGTCTCGCGCAGCTTTGCGATGCCCGTTCCAGCCACCCACGACCACGTCAGGCCGGTGACGGTCAGGAATAAAAGTCCGACGCTAACCGCCACGCCAACATTCGCGTGACGACGCATATGATGCGCCCTCTTACTTGTTCCCTGTGTCCGCTTGCGACGCGAACGATCCCACCAGAGCCAGAGGCCACCAATAGCCAGTGCGCCCATCCAGGATGCTGCCGTCTCGGAGTAGAGGCGACCAAAGTTGCTATCAATCCAGAGCCTGCGGTGCCCTTCCGAGATCCACGCCCGCAGTGGCAGCGCCGCCGAGGAACCGTATTGCACCAGGTCACCCTTGATACTCAAGTCGCCTGGGTCAACGAACACCGCATGTCGGTAGGACTCCGACTTCAGCTGCTCATCATTGAACATGACTCGCGTTGTCTGCCCCGGCTTTTCCGGGACCTGCACTGCGGTCACCGGCAGGTCAGGGTGCACGCGCTGCGCGACCTCAACCTGCTTTTCCAGCGGTTGTGCGGGAAGGCTTGATGTTGCGGTTAGCTCTTCGTGGTAAACCACCTTTTCTATGCTCGGGGCGAGGGCATACGCCACGCCTGTGATAGCTGCAATAACAAGTAGTGGCGCAACGAGGATGCCTGCAACGACATGGATTCGGTGCAGTAATGCTCGTGGCCCACCATTTTTCTGAGTCTGTGCGACGGGGTTTGCGGCTGGCGTTCCAGCGGCATCGCCTGTGGCTATTGAAGTCATGCCTTATTAGTCGGACGAACTGCCCCAGTTGTTCCCCAGCAAGCTCACTTTTATTACTTCCAGGGGTAGCCATTCGGCCACGCGCCTCGTTGTCGGCCACCTTGTGCACAACTACTCGTCGTAAAGCCCGCGTACCCTCGAATACATGGCTTATCCAGACGTGTACCGCGCCGATGACAACCGCTATGAGACGATGCCGTACAACCGCTCCGGCGGCACGGGGCTGAAGCTTCCAGCCATTACGCTGGGACTTTGGCATAACTTTGGTGATGACCGGCCGCTGGAAACGCAGCGTGAGATTCTGCGCACCGCGTTCGACCACGGCGTCACACACTTCGACCTCGCCAACAATTACGGCCCACCGCAGGGCTCTGCGGAGGCGAATTTCGGTCGCATCATGGCCAAGGATTTCGCTCCCTACCGTGATGAAATGATTATTTCCTCCAAGGCCGGTTGGTACATGCAGGATGGCCCCTACGGCTTCGGCGGCTCGCGGAAGTACCTCGTGGCCAGCTGCGATGCCTCGCTGAAGCGCATGGGGCTGGACTACGTGGACATTTTCTACCACCACCGCCCCGACCCGGATACGCCTATCGAGGAAACCGTCGCCGCCCTCGACTTCCTCGTCCGCTCGGGTCGCGCGCTCTACGTCGGCGTGAGCTCCTACTCCCCTGAGCTCACTCGCCGCGCGCAGAAAATCGCCCGTGAGCTGGGCACACCGCTGACCATTCACCAGCCGAGCTACTCCATGTTCAACCGCTGGATCGAGGACGAGCTGCTGGCAACCTGCGCCGATGAAGGCATGGGCGTCATCGCCTTTTCCGCGCTTGCGCAGGGGCTTCTCACCGACCGCTACTTGGATGGCGTGCCGGAGTCCTCGCGTCTCGGGGCGCACAAGATGAACTCGGGGTTCCTCAACGACGACACGCTCACCGCCATCCGCGAGCTCAACGCCATTGCTTCACGACGAGGCCAGTCCCTGGCACAGATGGCCATCTCGTGGGTGCTCCGCCGTGACGAAGTGACCTCAGCCCTGATCGGTGCATCCTCGGTGAAGCAGCTGAAGAACAGCCTCGGCGCCCTGGACGCTGCACCGTTTAGCGATGAAGAACTCGCGGAAATCGACAAGTGGGCTGTCGACCGCGGGATTAATCAGTGGCAGGGCGCTACGGAGTCTGTGTAGGGAGCTCATCGAGCGCCGGCAGCACATACTCAATCAGCTCATCAATCTGCTCTTCCGCATCCCGTTTAGAGGTGCGGAAGTTGATGCTGACGTGATTGATGCCGAGCTGTCGCTGGGAGTGCAGCAGTTCGATGAGCTTGTTGCGACCAAGGCGGTACCCGAAGTGGCCACCCTGCGCAGGTGCGTCGGGGTCTTCATGCAGATCAATCCACAGTGATTCCAGGAAGGGTTTGAACACGTCCTCGCCGCACTCCTCAGTCACCGCTTCCTGCCAATTGGCGATGTTCTTCTTCTGCATTTCCAAACCCTTGTGGTACATGAACCACCCGTCGGTATGCGCGGCCTTCCACTTCAGGCTCTGCTGACAGGAGCCGGTGGCCAACAGCGGAACTCGGCGTGCCAGCGGTTTGGGCACCACGTCCGATCCGCCCATCTTGCCCTCGGACCAGCGGATGGGCCGGTAGCTAGTGCTGAGGGCCTTTTCATAGACCTCGATATGCTCGCGGAAGCGCTCACCGCGCTTGCCTTTGTCCTGGTTAAAGGCGGGGAACTCCTCGGGTCGGTCGCCGGTGGCAACGCCAAAGAGGAAACGGCCGTCGGAAAGCCTGTCCAGGGTGGCAGCGCGCTTGGCCATCACCAGCGGATGCTGGAAGGGCACGACGACTGCGCCGGTGCCGAGCGCGATATCGGTGGTGTGTGCGGCGATGTAACTGAGGTACATCCAGGGGTCGTAGACCTGGCCGACGTCGCCGAATGTTTCCACGCGCAGCGGGATGTCGCGTGCCCACACTGCCGCGATGCCTGCGTGTTCGGCTTTCTGAATCAGCCGAATCTGGTTGCTCAGCGCGTCCTTGGGCTCGGCTTCGGCGTCCTGCTCGATGGGCAAACTGAGCCCTACCGTGAGTCGGCCCGGCGCGAATGTACGCTGGTAACCGGGAAGTTCGTCGATGGCCTTGTCCGAAAGATCAAACAGCGAGCTCATGGTGCTCCACGGTAGTACAGCTCGAGGTGCGGCACTCGTCGTTAAGCTGGAAACATGCTTGAGGATGTCATCATCGTCGGTGGCGGCCAAGCTGCCCTCGCTACCGCCTATTACTTGCACAAACGCGGCATTGATCCGCTCATTCTGGACAATCAGCCCGCTCCCGGCGGCTCCTGGCGCAATGTCTGGCCCTCACTGACGCTCTTTTCCACCCCGGACTTTTCCAACCTTCCGGGCATCCAGATGCCCGATTATGACGGTTTCCCGCCCGCTTCCCACGTGATTGACTACCTCAGCTCCTACGAAAAGCGCTACGAACTGCGCGTTCAGCGCCCGGTCGCCGTCACGCACGTCTCCCATGACGGCACCTTCCACCTCACCAGCGATGCCGGTGACTTCGAATCCCGCCAGCTCATCGCCGCCACCGGCAACCAGCCCTTCGTCCCGTATTACCCCGGCACGACCACCGCGAAACAGTGGCATTCGGCCAACTACCCAGGTCCCGAGCCATTCGAAGGCTCCCGCGTTGCCGTTGTCGGCGCGGCAAACTCCGGCGCACAAATTGCCTCTGAACTGGTACTTTCCAACATCGACACCAGCTGGTTCACCCGCCACGAACCACGCTGGATGCCCAACGACGTCGACGGCCGCGTCCTGTTCAAACGCTACCGGCAGGACGCCACCGACAGCATCGGCGACATCGTCGTCCTACCGCCCGTCCGCAAAGCCCGCGACTCCGGCGCACTCACCTGGACGCCCATGTTCTCCTCGCTTGACGACGTCCACGCGGACCACCTCATCTGGTGCACCGGTTTCCGCCCCGCGCTCGGCCCTTTCCGCAGCGTCGACTCTGACCTCATCGAGTTCGTCGGCTACGGCGACTGGGTTGGCCCCGGTGCCGCCACGATCATGGGTGTTGGCCCCTTCGCTAAGCGCGCGGCCGAGCGGGTGGCTGCCCGTCTGTCAGCATGACCTGCATCAACAGCATGTCCAACCATCGCCCGTTCTTCGTCCCCACCTGCGGCAGTAGCCCAACACGCTGAAAGCCATACTTTTTGTGCAGCGCAATCGACCCCTCATTGCCGCCTTCAATCGCCACAACCAAGACATGCTTTCCCGCCTCGCGAGCAGCATCGATGGTCGCGCTTAACAGTGCGCCACCAATTCCCCGGCCTTGAAAGTTCGGATGCACGTAGATGGAGTTTTCCACCGTGTACTGAAACCCGTCGAAGTCACGGAAATCGCTAAAGGTGGCATATCCAGCGACTTCGTCGTCAAGCGTGGCGACGAAAACCGGGTAGCCCTTGTCCCAGTGCGCCTCCATCCATGCGATGCGATTCTCCGCACTGACAGTGTCATCATTCCAGATGGCGACGGTGTTGATTACGGCTTCGTTGTAGATCTCCGCGATTGCCGCGGCGTCCTCCCGCGTTGCCTGTCGGATGATCATGGTTTTGCTCCCCACTGCCTGCGCTGTTTCTGTGCTGTTTTCTACAGCTCCGCTTTTATGAAAGCGAGATTACCAAGCTTTCAATTTCGAACGGGTGTTTTATTTGTATTTTGGTACGCTACCCCGCGAACAACCCACAAACACCCAGGTAACATGTGCTTTTATAGTCGGCTAACCATCTTCGAAAACTCCCCAATATTTCTTTTCATTTCTCTTTACAAACTAGAAACATGCCCGTATGATAGCAAGTAAGTTCGAAAGAAAACCGACAACCATTGGAGCACCAGGGGGATCCAATGAAGTCCGAACAAGTACCCGAACCATATTGGGCTCACGAAAATCCTGAAGATGAGCTCTCAGCACTCGCGCGGGCTACCAACCGCGCCCAACTTGAGTTGATTGAAGCCTGCTGCCCTGCAGGTGATGATGACGTTGAAAACCATGCCGCTCGCATCAGCATTCGGCTGGGAATCACCCGCAGTGAAGCACTGCGTATCTGTGACATTGGCCTGTTGCTGGAGAAAATGCCACAGTTGGCGGAATACGCCCGGGAAAGCTGCGCATTATCCATGCGGCAACTCGGCATCATTGCACATGGCGTAGTCGGCATCGAGCCTGATCAAATACCCGATGCAGAGAAGAAGATTCTGGCATTGGTTACGCCACGGAAGCGTCGTCAAGCAATGATTGGTCCTCGCACGCTCACCACCAAAATTGGTGATATTGCTGCGGACTTGGATGACCGTGCTCGCGCCGACGGCACAATTCCCACCATCACCGACACGGAATCGGTGACTCTGGTGGAACGTCCCGACAGCTACTCCCAAATCATTCTCACACTGCGGCCGGACCGCGCCTATTTCGCCATGTGCGCAATTGAAACGGTCTTCCGCGCGAATGAGGAAATGACGCAGGCGGATGCATTTGTGGAACTCATCCACCAGCGCACCAATGCGGAAGTTGTGCTCAATGTTTTCCGCGAGCCCCACAGTGATGACGCCTGGCTGGACGGTGCCGGCTGGCTAGGCGCGCTGGTCACGGAGGAGTGGATGCAAAAGGTGACGCATGTCCGCCTCTCAGCAGACAGCGCCACCAATGGTTACCGCCCAACTCCAGCGCAGGTCGCCCGCGTCCACGGTCGCGATGGAACATGTCGCTTCCCCGGCTGCGAAGTCCCAGCGTACAAGTGCGATATTGACCATATCGCGCCGTACAACCAGGAAGACCCCGAAGCCGGTGGTCCCACCGACACGCAGAATCTGCACTGCCTATGCAGGAAGCACCACAACCTGAAAACCCACAAGCTCTGGGATATCACCGCTTATGAGGACGGCTCAGAGGTGTGGTCCTCTGCCGACGGCGTTACCGCGGCGACCGTCCCGGCCGGACCATTAGCCGGGTTCGGCCGACAGACTTTTGACAAACGCGCTACCCAGAAGACGAAAGCACGCCATGACCACTACATGAAGTGGTGGCTGTCATTCGCGGCTGTGCCAGATCTGGTCTTTGATGATGGGGAGGATTAACCCAGCGGACCACCGCAGTTCGGCCATGCGCCAGCACCCTGGGAGGCAAGCACGCGCTCGCCAATCTCAATCTGCTGCTCCTTAGTGGCCTGGTCAGCCGTCGGTGCGTACTGGTCACCGCCGTGGCCGCTCCAGGTCTGCTGCGAGAACTGCAGTCCGCCGTAGTAGCCGTTACCGGTATTGGTCTGCCAATTTCCGCCGGACTCACAAGCCGCAACCTGATCCCAGGCGCTAACTGATGCAGCGTTAGCGGCCGCGGTCGGGGCAGCAATCATGCCTGCTGCCACAGCGGCGGATGCGATGAACTTACCGGAAAAACGCATAAAAAGAGAACACTCCTAAAGGGTTGACTTTTCTCTTGGGCGACCAACCTACGCGCACCCTCCCCCGTCCTGTCAACCCGTATCCTGGAAAGCATGTCCGTGGCAGATGTCGTCCGCAAGACCGAGAGAAGGATCAACGCGCTGGCCGCCAAGCGTTCCAAAAACGCTGGTTGGGAACCGGAAATCATCGGTTTCACCGGGTATGGAAATGCAGAGCGCGTGCGCGTATTCGGCCGTGTCCTCCTGAAGGATCCGGCCAAAAAACGAGACGAAGAACGAAACAAAAAACGCGGATTTTGGCAGTTCTTTACCGTCGAACTCGCGGACTTTCCCGTCACCATCACTGCCGGCGACCGCACGGTGGAAACCACCACGGATAGCAACGGCTATATCGAGGTACTAATCAGGAATCACGGCCTGGAACCCGGCTGGCACGAAATCACCATCAACGACACTCCTGCAGAGGTCCTCATCCTCTCCCCGGAGACCAAATACGGCATCGTCTCCGATATTGATGACACCGTTTTGGTCACTATGCTGCCGCGCGCCCTCATCGCCGCCTACAACTCCTGGGTCAAGGAGACAGACGAGCGCAAGGCCGTTGCTGGCTTCAGCGAGTTCTATGCGCAACTTCGCCGTCGTTACGCGAGCAAAACCGACGAGGACACGGACGTTCCCGTCATCTATCTCTCCACCGGAGCGTGGAACACCTTCAGCACACTAAAAAAGTTCCTACACCGCAACAACCTGCCGAAGGGCCCACTGCTGCTCACCGACTGGGGGCCAACGCCCACCGGCCTGTTCCGCTCGGGCAAGGAACACAAGAAGGTGCGACTTCGCGACCTGTTTATTGACTTCCCCGAAATCAACTGGATTCTCGTCGGCGATGATGGCCAGTACGACCCGCTCATCTACGGCACGGCCGCGGCGGAGCATCCGGACAAGGTCGCGGCCATCGCAATCCGCAACCTCACTCCCAGCGAGCACGTGCTCTCTCACGGCACGGCGGTGCCAATTGAAAAGCTGGAGAACAAGGAGGTCCCGTTCATCGAGGGCGCCGACGGCTATGAACTGCTCAAACAGATTGACCAGCTGCCGCAACCATGATCTACCTCCGCCATGCCCGTATTCACGATGATGCCGAGCTCCCGGCGTACGTCGTAAAGCTCGCGCTGCCCTTCCCCATGACCTTCACCACGCCGATTACCATCCTGACCGGCGAAAACGGCAAGGGAAAGTCGACGGTACTGGAGGCGTTAGCGTCGGCGATGGGTGTCGATACGGACGGCGGCTCGCGGTACAAGACGCAAGAGCGCACCTCCCCGGTCCCACTGGCGCTGACCAGGCGCAATCCCCCGGATACGTTTTTCTTTCGCGGCGACGCGCACCTGAACCTCGCGCGCTATTACGAGTCGCTTGGGCAGCTACCAGGTGGCAGAGAAATGGCAGACCTCACCCAGATGAGCCACGGCCAATCCATCATGACGCTGGCCGAACGCCGCTTCAGTCCCGAATCACTGATTTTCCTTGACGAACCCGAGGCGGGACTGTCGGTCCTACGCCAACTGGAGCTCCTCGGCCGCCTCGGCGCGCTCGCGGAAGCCGGCGCACAAATCATCATGGCGACGCATTCCCCCATCCTGCTCGCCACGCCAGAAGCAACGATTATTTCGCTTGACGACGCCGACACCACCCACTTCGAAGACACCCTCGCGGTACGGGCGACCAGGGATTTCCTGGCCGATCCGGTCGGCATCGCGGACTACATGGTGGAGCGTTTTACGTCGGATTCTTAAGCCCCAGCGCCGCCACGACACCCACGGCCGACAGTGCCACCGGCAACCACATCGCGTCACTCATGGCGGTGGTGAAGTCGCCACGGTTGCTGCTGAGCGCCGCCGCCATGACGGTGGCAATCAGTGCGCTACCCAGCACACTGCCAATCTGGCGGATGGTGTTGTACACACCGGAGGCGGCACCGGCGAGGGACGGGTCGATGTTGCGAGTAGCAGCCGTCGACAGCGTGCCCCAAATAAACGCGTTTGCCACACCGAATGCGGCGCCCGGCAGTAGCAGCCACAGCACGGAGAGGTCCTCGTGGATGAGGTAGTGGAACCCGAGCATGCCCACCAGCGAGGACCCAAAACCGATCAGCGCGAACTCGCGGAACTTCAGCCGGTCCAGCATTCGCCCAGTCCATGGCGCCATGACACCGGAAATGAGCGCCTGCGGCACGAGCAGTAGTGAGGCCTGGATGGTCGATAGGTCGCGGGCATTCTGGGCGAAGAGGATGATCGGGAAACCAACCGCGACCACCAGCGCGCCCATCACGGCAATGGCCAGCGAGGAGATGGTGAAGTTGCGATCCTTAAAAAGGGACAGCGGCATCAGCGGTTCGGCCGTGGTCTTGGCCTCCCACAGGGTGAACAGGGCCAGGACCACCACGCCACCGGCAATCAGTGCCCAGATCCAACCGGACCAGCCGGCACTCTCCCCCTCCTGAATGCCGAAGACCAGCAGGAACATACCAATCGCGCTGAGTACAACACCGAGATAATCAATCTTGTTGCGGTGCGTCTCAAAGGTCGGCAGATAGCGGAACGCAAAAACGAGCCCGATCAGCCCAATCGGCACATTAATGAGGAAAATCCAGCGCCAACTCAGCAGCTCAATCAACACGCCACCGGCCAGCGGCCCCGTCAGCGAGGCAATTCCGGCCGCCGCACCCCACAGGCCCATCGCCGCACCGCGATGCGCCGGCGGAAACATCTGCGTAATCAGCGCCATCGTCTGCGGCGTCAGCAGCGCGGCCCCCAGTCCCTGCACCACGCGGGCAATGATCAGCATGCTTAACGACGGCGCCAACCCACACGCCAGCGACGCCAACACGAAGATAACCAGGCCCGCTACATAGGTGTGCTTGACTCCCCAGAGGTCACCGAGCCTGCCAGTAATGAGCAACGGCACGGCATAGGCCAGCAGATAACCACTGGTCACCCACATGACCTGGTTGAGCTCACCGCCCAGTTCATGCTGGATGGTGTTGATACCAACGGTGACAATGGTGGCGTCGACCAGGATCATGAAGAAGCCGAGTAACACGGTCCATAGCGCTGGCCACGCCTTTTTGGGATCAAACTGAGTATTCAAATCTGTAGCCACTCGGAGTTATGTTAGTTGATGGCTCGGGTGTTAGTTGATGGCACAGTAAAATCCAGGCTATGGCTGTTCAGCATATGACCGATGAAACCATCGCCGAGTTCTTCGCCAATCACCTCTCGCGGGTAGATGATGACACGCAGCGCGCTGTCGCTCTCGAGGTGTTGGAATGGGTTCATGAAAAGTACCCGGAACTCGGCGTTCGCATTGCCTGGAATCAGCCGATGTTCACGCTCGATGGCACTTTTATCATCGGTTTTTCCTACGCCAAGAAACACATGTCCATCGCCCCAGAGCGCGACGGCATTGTGAAGTTCTCCGACGAGTTCGATGCCCGCGGCCTCTCCTACGGAAAAATGATGGTCCGCTTCCCCTGGCCAAAGGATGGCAAGGCCGAGTCCATGCCGCTGGACCTGCTGGCCAAAATGATTGAGTTCAACATCGAGGACAAGCGCGGGATGACCAAGTTCTGGCGGTAGGTCGGGGTTGATTACCAGCCCTGGAAGCTGCCAAGCACTTAATGAGCATTCCTTTCCTCAGCGAGATCACGCAGGAATGTGTCTTTGTCGTCGCAGTAAATCTCAATCGAGGAAACCATCATTGGTCCCTTGTAAAGATCTTCTGCCACGACCTGCGAATCGACTTCTAACTTGACGTTCACTTCACTCAAAACAGGCACCCTGAGATTGCCGTGCTCGTCAATTGCTACGTCCCCTCCTTCACCTGCCGTTACGGAGCTCGCATGACGTAAGTGTGACCACGGAATTTCGCAAATAAGCCTTCGCCCATTTCGCAGTACGAGTCCTTGCGGTGTCATTAGATGTGGATGATCCCGAACAGTTACGTAAAATCCAGATAAAAGAACTACGGCATAAACACTAATTACCAGCAATAAATATCGCCAAAACGCATTAGAAATAGCAAAATGCACTATGCTTATTTCTGCAACGCTCAGCGCCAGTATCATAAAAACAACAGTTCGAAGGTTTCTATATGCTGTGAAGGATCTGACTTCACTGTCGACATTTCTCTGAGGCTTAAAAAAGGTGAAAGCAGCTAGCAGCGAACCAACTTCCGAAACGAGTAACGCTAGTATTTTTCGAGGTACGCCAAATTTCTTTGACGTCTCGGACAGCGAAGAAGCCCATGACCTGCCATTTCTGAGATAGTCTTGCCACATACCTCCAAACAGTAAGAGAAAAGCCGCAACCACCACGGCAAGTGGTAACAGGAATACCCAACCCGGCAAACCAGATACCACATTCATAAGAAGGAAAAGAACTGCTTCAAGAATAATTGCGGTAACCAGAATTGCTCTAAATATAATTTTCATGCCTACATTCCGACTATGAATTGACAGGCTTTCCTCGGAAGAAGATTCCTCACCATGCAAGCTCTCTCTTAATATTTCTTACACATTCTTGAGTTGATTTTTCACGATATAAACAGGTACCAAACAATCGTTAAAATATGGCCGTGAGCCAAATTCATGACTGAACACCGCTATACCAATGTCGCAGATGGGGGCCGACCGCCCTCATGCTCATCTCAAAACTATTCAAGTTTTCTTCTACTTTCAATACAAAATGAGTTTTGAGATTTCTACATTTCTTCTCGCGAGCTGGCTGCAATGCTCGCTGGCCCACGCATCCGACGACTTATGGCCACGCTATTCACCTATCGATGCGCTACAGCGTGTCCACAAGTGAATAGCGCATCGACAAGTGAGAGAGCCTGGCCCACAGCGTGCGCATAAGTGCCGAAAAACCATCGATAAGTCAGGAGAATCCATCGACAAGTCCCCGAAACCTGGCCATAAGTGCCGGACAGGGTTAAAGGAGGGTTACAGGACAAGCCAACAACCTCGGCTCAGCATCCGCCCCTGCTTCAATCCAACCCCCATGCTAACCCCCACCACAAACAAAAAATCCTCGGAAGCTTTTACACTTCCGAGGATCTTCACTGTGGGCGAAGGGGGACTTGAACCCCCACGTCCGTAAAGGACACTGGCACCTGAAGCCAGCGCGTCTGCCATTCCGCCACTCGCCCGTGGGAACGAATAGAACTATAACACCCCGCGCTAATACACCACCAAATCCCCAGGCCAGCGCGCGTTTTTCACCACTTTTCAGCACTTAGCAATAGCAACTTCCCCCACAACCGTCGTCACTATTTGATAAACCTCAGCAGTTCCTAGCCCTTAACTGAAGGTGTAGGGCTCTATACTGTTGCTTAAGTATCGATAATTTTTGTGCACATTTTTTTCACGTAACCCGCCGCGGTTTGGCGGGAGAAGGCGAATTTCTTTAGTCAGATGGATTTCCTAGGACGCATCCGCAAGCTCGATAGCTCGCTTCAGCGCGGGCTCGACAACAGCTTTGCGCGCGTGTTCGGCGGCAAGGTTGTCCCGAATGAGTTAGAAGAATGCCTGAAGCAGGAAATTGAAGACTTCCTGATGCAGGACGCCAACGGTCAGTACTTGGCACCCAATGATTTCCGCATTGGCATCAGCGCTGCCGACTACAAGAACCTTTCTGCGTCCGAGCCCAACCTGCCGAATCAGTTGGCTGACCGCATGACACGCTACTGCCGTAACAACGGCTGGGGCTTCACCGGTTCCATTAGCGTCCACCTGCAGGCAGTGGAGTCTCTCCACACCGGCCAGTTGAAGACGGCCAGCACTTTCACCGAGGACACCGTGGGCACCTCGGAGTTCGCCCCATTCGAGGACAGTGCCGATGATGCCAACACTGACGCAGCCCCGTCGCAAAGCGATGATGAACCCCAAGCTGCAGAGACCTCTGCCGCCTACCACCCGCAGCCTGAAGCTGAGCAGTTCCCCACCGCTTCCCGCCCCATCCCCGCGGTCGACCCAGAGGCTGCAACTGAGCTGAGCAGCGCGACCGTGGGCGAAGACCAGTCCCAGGAAAAGACCGTCACCCTGCTGTTGCAGGACGGCTCCTCGCGCGTATTTGAGGTGCGCCATGGTTCGAACATCATCGGCCGCGGCACCGCTTCCGACTTCCGTCTCCCGGATACTGGTGTTTCCCGCCAGCATGCCGAGATCACGTGGGACGGCCAGGACGCTGTGCTCGTCGATTTGCATTCGACCAACGGCACCATTGTCAATGGCGAACCCATTGAGAACTGGCTGCTGGCTGACGGCGACGAAATCTCGCTGGGGCATTCTGTTCTCGAAGTTCAGATTCGCTGATTCAGATTCGCTAAGTAGTGAGGTTCACCAGGTTCACATGCCACTGCCCTAGGTTTGCCGACACATTCCTGGAATAATTACGTCCGTGTGTTCGGTTTGCGGACCCACCAGCTCTACATAAGGAGGTTCCTCGGACGTGGAAGCTATCGTTTTTCTGCTTTCGCGCATCGGCGTGCTGGTCGTCCTGTGGTTTTTCATTTGGATGACGCTTCGCACCCTGCGTACAGAAACAACAGGCTCGGCTCCGCTGCGCCCACTTCGGCAGGCCAGCAGTGCTCCGGCCAAGCGTTTCCAGCGCTCGCAGACTCCACATCAGCTCCTTGTCACCTCCGGGCCGCTGGCGGGTTCGCGCATGAACCTAAACAACCAACGCGACATCACTATTGGCCGTTCAGAGTCGAATGCCTTCGTCCTCAACGATGACTTCGCCTCGGGCCAGCACGCTCGCGTCATCAACCGCGACGGCATCTGGTACCTGGAGGACCTGGACTCCCGCAATGGCACATTCCTCAATGGCCAGCGCGTGGAACAGCCGGAACGCCTGGCTTCGGGTATGGAATTTCGTATTGGCCGTACAACTTTGAGGTTGCAACCATGAGTCTTGCTCTGAATTACACGGCCCGCTCTGACCGCGGCCTCATCCGACAGAACAACGAGGACTCCGCCTATGCGGGTTCGCGTCTGCTCGCGCTTGCCGACGGCATGGGTGGCCACGCCGCCGGAGAAATCGCATCCCAGCTGATGATTGCGGCCGTCTCTCGGCTGGACAATGATCAGCCCGGCCCCGATTTGCTCGAGTCCCTGCGCAGCGCCTGCATGGAGGGCAATAACTCCATCGCGGATGAAATTGAGCAGAACCCCTCTACGCAAGGCATGGGCACTACGCTGACTGCTCTGCTTTTCGACGGCACCCGCCTGGGCATGTGCCATGTCGGTGACTCGCGTGGCTATCTGCTGCGCGACGGGGAGCTCATCCGCATTACCCGGGATGACACCTATGTGCAGTCCCTGGTGGATGAGGGCAATCTCACCGAAGAAGAAGCGGCAATTCACCCTCAGCGCTCACTGATTTTGAAGGCTCTCACCGGTCGCCCGGTGGAGCCTACTTTGTCTTATCGCGATGTTCACGAGGGCGATCGCTACCTGCTGTGCTCGGATGGTCTATCCGATCCAGTGTCCGCGGACACCATCAAGGATGTGCTCTCGGAGGGCACTCCGGACGAGGCCGCTACCAAGCTCATTGACTACGCGTTGAAGTCCGGTGGTCCGGATAACATCACCGTGGTGGTTGCCGATGTTGTCGATTCGTCGGCACGCACGCCTTACGAGCCCGCCCTGGCCGGTGCCCTACAGAGTGCGGAGGAGGAACTCCCCCGCCCCAATACGTCAGCGGGACGCGCGGCGGCACTCCGCCCGCGGAAGTCGCAGGAAATTGCAGTGACTTCGGCGCCGGAGAAGAAAGCTTCCAAGGGCAAGTGGCTAGTTATTTCTGTGGTGCTGGTGCTGGTGGCCGGGTTGGTCGGCCTTGGTATTTGGGGCTGGCAGAAGAAGGAGTCGATGTACCATCTCGCGGTGGTCGACGGGCAGGTGCAGCTGATGCACGGCGTGCCCGGCAGTTTGCTGGGCTTCGATCTGCAAGAGCCACATCAGTTCATCTGTTTGACCGATGACAATAAAGTTCAGCTTCCTCCGGCTGGGACGCCGAAGGAGAAGGTCGACTGCCACATCATGACGCCGGAAGATCTCTCACCGGCGGCACGCAATTCGCTGGAAGGTCTGCCGGCTGATTCCTACGACGGTGTCAGCGACCAGATTGGCCGTTTGGCGGAGTCGGCACTGCCGGTATGTCTGTCCGTTTCCGACGATGACAAGAAGGATGAAAAGCTGGGCTCGAAGCCAGGAGTCAACTGTAGGCAGGTGCGAAAATGAGTGAAACTACCACGAAGCGACAGCTTCGGATGAAGGAAATGCTCCTGCTGCTGCTGTCGGCAGGATTGTTGCTTTTGGCACTAATTTCACTGGAACTGGCTCAGGGCAACTCTCTGACCGCAGATGTCTTTTACATCATTGGCGGATTCTTTGTGATCTTTGCAGTGGCGCATATCGCGCTGACCTTTGTGGCACCCAACGCCGATCAGGTGATGCTGCCGGTTGCGGCCACGCTCAACGCCTTGGGGCTGGTGATGATTCACCGCCTCGACCTGGCCAATGACACCTCGTTGGTGCGCAACCAGATCATGTGGACCGTACTCAGTGTCGCACTGTTTATCGGCGTGATTGTCCTGCTGCGCAACCACCACTCGCTGTCGCAGTACTCGTATCTGCTGGGTCTCGGCGGCTTGATTCTGTTGGCGCTACCGCTGGTGTGGCCGTCGTCGATTAATGCTGATGCCCGCATCTGGATTTCCATCGGCCCGTTCTCCATGCAGCCGGGTGAGTTTGCCAAGGTCATGCTGCTGATCTTCTTTGCTCAGCTGCTGGTGAATAAGCGCTCGCTGTTCAATGTGGCGGGCAAGCGTTTCCTGGGCATTGATTTCCCGCGTGTTCGCGACCTGGGTCCGATTCTGCTGATCTGGGGCATCGCTACCGTCATCATGGCTCTGCAGAATGACTTTGGCCCGGCGCTGGTGCTCTTCGGCACTGTGCTGGCAATGCTCTACGCTGCCACCGGTCGCGGTTCCTGGCTGATCATCGGCATGGTGCTGGTGACCGTCGGCGTTGTCGGTGTCTACATGGTTTCGGACAAGATTCAGGCGCGAGTCACGCATTTCCTGGATCCGTTGGGCTCCTACGACGAGGGCGGCTATCAGCTCTCCCAGGGTCTGTTCGGCATGAGCTGGGGTGGCATCGGTGGCACCGGTCTGGGCCAGGGCTACCCACAGAACATTCCGGTGGCACACTCTGACTTCATCCTCTCGGCCTTTGGTGAAGAGCTAGGTTTTACCGGTCTGAGTGCCATCATCCTGCTGTTCGCGATTCTGATTTCCCGCGGTATTTCGGCGAGCTTGGCGGTACGTGATTCCTTTGGCAAGCTGCTGGCGGCCGGTGTCGCATTCTCGATGGCCATTCAGCTGTTCGTGGTTGCAGCCGGTGTTTCCAAGCTGATGCCGCTGACAGGTCTGACTACTCCGTTCATGTCAGCCGGTGGTTCCTCACTGCTGGCCAGCTACATCATGTTGGCCATCGTGCTGCGCGTCTCTGACGAGGCCAACCGCCCCTGGGGCATTCAAAGCAGCCCTTCGGGCCTCAACGACAATGCCAACGCATCTCAGGAGGTGAACCAGTAGATGAATAAAACCATTCGCCAAATCTTTGTTGTCGTTCTCGGACTCTTCGTTCTTCTACTGGCGAACCTGACCTACATCCAGGGCTTCCAGCAGGATAAGTACGCCCACAATCCGCTGAATAGCCGCCAGTTCCTGGAGGAAAAGTCCAAACCTCGCGGCCAAATCACCACTGACGGCGACATTCTGGCCCACTCGGTCAAGGGCGAGAGCGGCTTCTATGACCGCAGCTACGACACCGACCCGGAGGCATATGCCGCGGTGGTCGGATACCTGTCGGACATCTACGGCTCGGCCGGTATCGAACGCTCTCAGAACGAGATCTTGAACGGCAGCGACCCTTCGCTGTTTACCTCCCGCGCCCTCGACATGGTCACGGGCAAGGAACCCTCTGGGGCCTCCACGGAGCTGACGCTGTTGCCGAACGCTCAGCGGACTGCGTACCAACAACTCGCTGAACGCGGCTACGTCGGCTCCGCCGTCGCCATTCGCCCATCGACGGGTGAAATTCTCGCGATGGCCTCCACACCGTCGTTCAACCCGAATGACATCGCCGCCGGCGACGAGAGTACCTGGCAGTCCCTCAATAACAATGAGGGCGCACCGCTGCTCAACCACGCCACTCAGCGTCCGCTGCCGCCGGGTTCCACTTTCAAGGTGTTGACCACGGTCACGGCACTGGAGCAAGGCGCTTCCCCGGACACCTCAGTCACTGGCGCACCGCAGATTACGCTGCCGGATACCACCACTACGTTGGAGAACTACGGTGGCTCGACCTGTGGTGGGGCTACTACAACTCTCCGCCAGGCTTTCGCGCAGTCCTGTAATACGGCATTCGCTGAGCTCGGTATGCAGTACGGGGCCGATGCGCTCAAGGACGTCGCTAAGCGATTCGGCATCGGTGAGACCCACGATGACGCGGGCCTGCCGATTCAGCCCTCCGCTGTCGGTGATATTCCGGATCAGTCCTCGCTGGGTCAGACCTCCATTGGTCAGCGCGACGTGTCCTTCACGCCGCTGGACAACGCCATCATCGCCGCCACGATTGCCAACGGCGGCGTGCGCATGGAACCCCAGATCATCAAATCGGTGCGCGGTGCCGACCTCTCCGAAATCAAGTCCTTTAAGCCGATTGAAGCCGGCGAGGCGATTTCGCCGGAGGTCGCGGAGACCGTAACTGAGCTGATGCGCGGCTCCGAGTTGCACTCGGGCGGTAACGGTTCGCGTATTGCCTCCAAGACCGGTACCGCCGAACACGGTGCTGTCCGCGGCGAGTACGCACCGCACGTCTGGTACATCGCCTTCGCGCCGGACTCCGATGTCGCCGTGGCTGTCGTCGTGGAAAACGGTGGCGGCCAGGGCCAGGGCGCTACCGGCGCCTCCGTTGCTGCCCCGATTGGCCGTGCACTCATTAACGCGGTCGAACAGGCGGGTCGATAAGCATGGATGCCCACCAAGTTCAAGACATCGTTGGCGACCGATATCACGTCCGCCGTCTGCTCGGCCGTGGCGGCATGTCCACCGTCTGGCTTGCCGACGACGCCACCAGCGGCGAACTGGTTGCAATCAAACTTCTGAACCAGGAGTACTCGGACAACTACGAGTTCCGGCAGCGTTTCCAGAACGAAGCCGCCGCTGCGCGCAGCGTCAACAGCCCAAACGTGGTGAAGATTGTCACCTACGAGGAAGGCGACATCGGCAGCCACGGCGCGTGTTACATCGTCATGGAGTACATCCGTGGCGAATCTCTGTCGCAGGTGCTGCAGCGGCGTCGCACCCTGCCAGAGCACCTGATGCTCGACGTTCTGGAGCAGACTGCACACGGCCTGTCGGCAATTCACGCTGCGAACCTTGTCCACCGCGACATTAAGCCAGGCAACCTCCTGGTGACGCCGGAGGGCACGGTGAAAATTACCGACTTTGGCATTGCCAAAGCCGCTGAAGCGGTGCCTCTGACGCGTACCGGCATGGTCGTCGGTACCGCGCAGTATGTCTCACCGGAGCAGGCGCAGGGCAAACAGGTGAGTCCGGCGACAGACATCTACTCGCTTGGCTGTGTCGCCTACGAAATGGTGGCCGGCGCCCGGCCCTTCCAGGGCGACTCCACCGTCGCGGTTGCCGTGGCACACATCAACGAGGCACCACCTGCGTTGGCGCCGACGGTCAATCCGCATATCCGCGAACTTATCGGCATTATGCTGCGCAAGGATCCGCAGCGTCGCTATGCCGATGGCCGTGAGCTGGCACAGGCTGTTTTGCGAGTGCGCGCGGGGCACCGCCCACCGCAGCCGCGTGGTGTGACCCCAACGGTGCACCGTCAATCCAACGCTGCCAACCCGGCGACCACCGAACTCGGTGCCATGACGCGACCGCCCATGCCGGTGTCGCAGCCACCGCAGCAGCCACAGCGGCCACCGCAGCAACCCGCCCGACAGCGTAAGCCGGCAAAGAAGCGCAGTGGCTGCGGTTGTGGCTGCGGCAGCATTGTGCTGTTGGTGCTGCTAGTGTTGCTGGCCGGTGCTATCGCGGTCGTCTATTCGCTGTCGACTACCGGTTCACTGCCAACCATTCCGAACTTGGAGCAGTACATTCCGAACCAGTCACAGCAGCAAACCACAGAGGAAAACACCGACCCCAACGACGGTTCTGGTTACGGTTGGTCGGGAGACAATTCCGGTAACTGGGGAAATAACGACGGCGGCAACTCTGGGGAAAACTACGGCGGCAACAATGACGGTGCCTCTGACAGCTCCACTGAGCAGGACACCAGCGAGACCGCTCCGGATACGTCCGAACCGACTCAGGATTCGGGCAACGACAATGGCAACGACAATGGCAACGACTCCAGTGACGGCGTTCTGCCCGGTATTCAGTTGCCCCTGGGAAATGACTCCGGTAATACCTTGGGGACTCCAGATGCACAGTAATATTCAGGTACAAGATGTTTTGGTGGAAATCCTTCCGAAGGGACTGACGAACAATGTCTGGCAATGACGATCTCCTCTCCGGCCGTTATCGGCTCGGCGAGCTCATTGGCGTTGGCGGCATGTCCGATGTCTACCGCGCTGAAGATACTGTTCTCGGTCGCTCTGTCGCGGTCAAGATGATGAGGGCCGACCTTGCCAGGGATGAGAACTTCCTCGCAAGGTTCCGTCGTGAAGCGAAAAACTCAGCGCTGCTGAATCACCCGTCGATCGTGTCGGTGTACGACACCGGCGAGACGGATAGCCCGATGGGGCGCGTGCCTTTCATTGTCATGGAGCTGATTCAGGGCGAGACCCTGCGTGATCTTGTTCGTCGTGAGGGGCGGCTCGACCCGAAGAAAGCCGCATCGATCATGGCATCGGTGTGTGATGCGCTGACGGCATCCCACCATGCGGGCATTATTCACCGCGACATCAAGCCAGCGAACATCATGCTGACCAACACCGGCAAGGTGAAGGTGATGGACTTCGGCATCGCTCGCGCGCTCGGTGATTCCACCACGATGACGCAGACTGCGGCGGTGCTGGGTACCGCGCAATACCTCTCGCCGGAGCAGGCGCGCGGTAAGACCGCCGACGCCCGTTCCGATATCTACGCTGTCGGCTGCGTACTTTTCGAGGCCGTCACGGGCGCCCCGCCATTCACCGGTGAAACCCCTCTTTCTGTCGCTTACCAGCACGTTCAGGACCAGCCGCCGCGGCCTTCAGGGAAGCTCAACACCGACCCGAACACGGCTCAGGCCCTCGACGCGGTGTTGTTGACCGCGATGGCCAAGGATCCGATGGAGCGCTACGACTCTGCAGAGGACTTCGCCCAGGATTTGCGTCGTCTTGCACGCGGCGAGGATCCGTTGGCGCTGGCGCACCACGGCGCGCATGACGACGACGCGAAGACCACCGAATTCCTTCCGGCAACTCCGTCGGATGCTGAGACCCGGGTGACCCCTGCGCAGCAGGCAACTCCGGCCGCTGTCCCTGCTCCGGCTCCGGCTCCGGAACCGGAGAGAGTGGCTGCCCAGCCGGAAGCCCCTGCTCAGATCGCTAACACTGACGAGCCTGAGAAAAAGAAGGGTGGCGCAGGAAAGACTGTCGCACTGGCGGCTGCTGCGCTGGTCGCTCTCGGCGGTGTCGGCTACGGCGCCTACCAGCTTTTCAACTCGTCCACCGAGGTCGAGACCGTCGCCATTCCGCAGGTCGAGGGCCTAAATGTCAATGAGGCAACGCAGGTTCTCGAGCAGGCTGGTTTCGTGGTCAACCGCGTCGACGAGCCGAACCCAGATGTGCCCCGAGACACGGTGATTGCCACCGAACCGGGTGTCGGATCGGGGTTGCCGCAGGGATCTCGTATCAAGCTGCGCGTATCTTCGGGCCCAGAGTTGACCAATGTGCCGGATGTACGCGACAAACAGGCAGAGGAAGCTCGCCGCCTGCTCGAGGAGGCGGGGCTTGTCGTCAATCCGAAGCTGCAAGAGGAACCGAGTGAGGACGTTCCGCGCGGCAATGTCATCGAGCAGTCTCCAGCTGCCGGTTCTCAGGTGTCGAAGGGAACCCGCGTAACTTTGACTGTCTCCTCCGGTATCGAGACCAAGACTGTTCCGGATGTCACTGGTCAGAGGTTGGATTCCGCCCGCACGACCCTCGAATCCGCTGGTTTCGTTGTCGAGGTGGTGGAGGTTGACTCCACTGAGGAACAGGGAACCGTTGTTGAGGTTCCCCAGAAGGGCACGGAGCTCACCGTCGGAACGACTGTCGAGCTGCACGTTTCGCGCGGCAACCAAATTAAGATGCCACGAGTTGAGGGCCAGACTCGCAGTGATGCGGAGAAGGCACTCACCAATGCCGGCTTCGAGGGAACTATCCGCACCGAGGAAGTCACCACGCTGGATCTGTCCAAGGTCGACCACGTGGAGAAGGCCAACCCGTCAGCCGGCTCCAAGCTCAACAAGGACGGCGAGGTCACCCTGCGCGTCTACCGGCTGGGGGTTGCCCCGGAGAGCTCTTCAGAGGAACGGCCTGCTCCGGAACCTCCCATAAGGCTGCCGGATCTGCTGCCTAACTAGCGGCTAGTGTGCCAGCACGTCTGAGAAGGCGCGCTGGTACACGGCCTGCTGCTCTTCCAACTCCGCCAGGAGTTCCTCGGTGTACTCACCGCCGGCCAGCCGCAGCCAATTGACCAGCATGCGGTGCCCGTACTGGGTGAGTACCGACTCCGGGTGGTACTGCACGCCGTGAATCGGCAGGTCGCGGTGGCGCATCGCCATCAGCATGCCCGAATCCGTGAATGCCGTGGCAATGAGTTCCTCCGGCAGTGTCTTCGGATCCACCGTCAACGAGTGGTAGCGCGTGGCAATAAAAGGACTGGGCACATCGGCCAGAACACCCGTGCCGTCATGAGTGACCGGGGAGGTCTTGCCGTGCAACAGCTCGTCGGCACGCACGACCTGCGCACCAAAGACCTCACCAATCGCCTGGTGACCCAAGCACACACCCAACACCGGTGTCGGCTCGTCCTGCCTGCTCACCGCGCGAATAATGTCCTCTGTCCACCCCGCATTAGACGGCTCACCGGGACCGGGCGACAGTAGGATTGCATCAAATTGCTTTACGACGTCGTCAACATCGCGGAGACGCGCATCATCATTGCGCCAGACAGTAACCGTTTCGCCGAGCTGGCCTATGTACTGGACCAGATTGAATACGAAGCTGTCATAGTTATCGACGACGAGAATCTGCATAACTGGGAATTCTACTGCCTGCGAACTTCACTGGTAAGTTCGGATGCAAAGTTTACAATTATGCATATACCGCGGGAGTGTAGATACCGCGCTGATCGCAACCTGCTGACCACAACCTAAGGAGTTTAAAGCGCTATGCCTAAGGCAAAGATCGAAAGCACTAATTCACCACAATCCGGTGGCTCCTCCGTCAGCCGTACCCCGGTCAAAATCAACAGCACTCAGACGCCGGTGTGGTACAAGGTGCTGATGTTCGGGTTCATGCTGATTGGTTTGGGCTGGCTGCTGGTCAACTACATCGCGGGTCCGCATATTCCGTTCATGGTGACTTTGAACGCATGGAACTACGTCATCGGCTTTGGTCTTTTCATTGTTGGTCTGCTGATGACTATGGGTTGGCGTTAGTCAGCTCTAATACATCGCACCCCCTCAGGCGCATCCACTTTTGGATGCGCCTTTTTTTCATACCTAAAAACCCAGGTCAATTCACCCCCGTCAGTACACCCGTTTCCCACACGTTTTTCGACGAATGAGGATTTCCCTCCTACTGATCGCGCAAAAAAGTTATCCACAGAAACCTGTGTAACAATCATGTAATTTGTGGATAACTGTGGAGAGATTTCGTCCCAAATTTCTCACGGGTTACGTGACAGAAACCGTAAAGCATGACAACTTTGGTTCTATCCCCTGTGTCCACAGTATCCACAGCCTGTGGATAACTCTGTGAACAAGTAACATAGTTGCAAGTCAAGTTGTGCGTAACTCCAATATTCTGCGGAGTTCGACCACTTTCGAACGCTGGTTCGTAAATTACAAGAATGGAATTATCCACACATGTGCACAAGTCTGTGGACAACTGTGAATTGTTGTAATTTGTGAAAATTGGAACCCGTAACGTGCTTCTTGGCCCGTGTTCACCTAGGTGAACAGTGGAGTATTTTTTCCACAGGGCTGTGGACATGTGGAGAATCAACACGATGTGCTACTACCCCCACTACCCCTAAACACAACATTGAAGTTACGGGCCGTCGTAAAGCGAAAATGGGCATGAAAAAACCCGCCCGGAACAACCGGACGGGTTAAAGAGCGTAGAAGCTAAAAGATTTTTCCCCTTATTCACTCCACCGCTGGTCAGCGCATGTATTCAACCCGTCTACCGTGCGCCGTGACAAGGTTCGTGACAAGACCACCATCACACAGCACGAAAACAGCAAGGAAAAAGCATGTCCACCTACACCGCCCACGCGCTCCGAGAACTGCAGGAACTCACCGTGAGTATCGTCTGCCCCGAGCTCCCACTAGCCGACGAGATCAACGACGGCGCACCGCTCACCATTGAGCATGTGAACACCCTCACCGACACGCTTAGCCGTATCGCAGGCCGTGACACACACAAGGAAGTTCAAATGGCTCTTGAGGCCGCCCGTGACGCGCACCGAGCCGCGCCGGGCGATACCAACAACAGCTAAGTCATTAAGCGACCGGCCCGGCCATGCTAAGTGTAAGAATCACCCGGTTTTTACATAATCGCAGGTTGGGGCCGGTGCTGTAGAACGCCCTGTAAGCGATTAAGGGGCGTTAGGGTACGTGCTCCCGTCGTTCAACGCCTTAGAATGCGTTTGTGAACAGGGGTTTTGCGCAGGTCAACGAGGGTAAGCCCCACACGCACGGAATCTTACACCGGCGTAAAATTCACCGAGACAAAAAGCGCCCTACCACCAGCACGCAGGGGGGGATGCGCTGCCAGCAGTAGGGCCAATGCCATAGTCTCACAGTCAACAGGGGCACCGACAGAATAACCCGGCATGCGGATTACCGCGCGCTAATCCCCGAACTCCCCTACCCACGCTGGCCCAATATCTTCGACACGCACCCCAGTAGGCAGAACAGCCGAAAACACCCGAGACATAACCGGCCGTTCAATCACCGAGCCGCCGCCATATCGTTCATTCCAGACTTGAATAGTAACCCGCACTTTGTCCGGGTAATGCTCTTCTCCCCAGCGGTCCGTATAGCGGGGTATCCAACCCTGCAGCTGCTCTTCCGCCGCGGCCACAGCCCGCCGTATAGCCCCCTGGTCAATGAGCTCTAGCGGGATACGGTCACGGCCCGGCGCGGTGCGTCGCTTAGTGGGTACCCATTCACTCCATGACAGGGAGGATTCAACTAGCCCCCGCTTTTCTAAGCTCTCCATAGCCTGCAGCACTTGCCGGGGTGAACGGTTTACGGCTTTTGCGACCTCAGCGGTCAACATGGGCAATAGAAACACCTCTTGCCTGCCGGGGTGGGCCGTTATCCATTTTTGCAGCTCTGTGTAAGTGTGTGTGCGTAGTGCTGTCAGTATTGCCCGCTGAGTAGTGCCTAATCCCTTGCCCATGCTCTAACCATACCGTCTAGAGGGAAATCTAAGACTAGACAGAATACTTAGGTTTAAGCGTCGCCCACCTGTTAGCGCTTGCCAAACGGGGACTTTTCCAGCTGCTCAATCGCACGCGCCCGCTGCGCATACGCCGCCACAATCTCTTTCGCCGGTTTAGGCTCCATTGCTTCCAGCGACCGGATCAGCGCCGTGAGCTCATCAAACTGCAGTTGCCACTTGTCAGCTTCTAACTTCATGCAAACACCTCATATGCCCTTTACGTTTTGACACCGATAGTTTACGGCACGCCACACCCTAGAAACACCTCACAACCAGCAGTAATCGCCACCGAGTAGCAGCGACCCGGCCCCTGTTTTTGGGCCCGTTCGACACCGCTAGCCACCGGGGGAGGTACTGCAGCTATGCAGTGCCCTTTAGCGCCGTGAGCGTCGCCAGGGCTACCTCCCCATCTAATTAATTAGCACCACAAAACAAAAGGAGAGAGAGACAAGCGAGCACCAGGAGCCGAGAGAGTCGCGGGCGAGCCACCGCCCTAAGATTTCCGGGGGCTGCACATCTCAAGGGCACGTGCACCGAGTACGGACTGCAGCACTCACCCGGCTTATCCGGTGCCGACTACCCTGCCTGGCGCTGCTCCATCATCTCTTTGACCGCCATTACATCGGCAGTTCGGTAGGTCCACTTTTTGCCATTCCAGAACCCTTGTAGTTTTCCAGCGCGCCGCCAATTGCGGACCGAGGTAGCAGACACATCGCACCAGGTTGCGACCTCTAGCGTGCTGCCTGCTGGTGGGTACTTTTCGGGTGGGTTGATAGCGTTCTGCAGGGTATCGGCATACAACTCCACTTCATCGAGCCAACTAACGCCGTTACTACCTGAACGCAAGGACCACCAGGAGGAGGAGCCCACCCACTGTAAGACTGCTAACTGGCTACTGTGGTCTGCGAGCCACCAAGCAAGTGCTTCACCGCTGCGATCGCGTGGAACGCCTGTAATACCGTCAGCGCGCGCCTGCAGCACACCACACTTGAGCAGGTCCTGCAGCTCAATGGAGAGTTGCAACCAGCTCAAGTTACACGGTGGTGTTGATCGCGGATTACGCCGCCTGATTTCCCCGAACCTAGCGACACGGCCATGACCGCCGATAAGGTCATTAAGGTTTTCTGCCAGGCGCGCAATAGTGGTTAGTGCTGTGGTGAGTCTGGTTTCAATGGCCTGCCGTTCAGGTGTGTTTGTGGTGTGAACCATCATGTTTTCATATTAGTTCACTTCGCAAACGTTTTCGCGTGGCGTTGAACCGTCTCACGCTGCTATCTGCTGTTACTCACCGGAAAAGTGCGGAAATGCTCAAACCCGTACAGGAACGGCGCAGCAATGCCTTCCGGCCGACAAGGCAGGCTGGGGAGGGGTCACCCCCTGGGCCTGGAATCCCACGGCCAGGCGCAGCCCTAGCGCCATTGCCAACCGGGCGACACATGCCCTGGGGCCGGGGGTTATCCCCCTGGGGTGTGAAACTCCAGACCCGTAACCGGCCCTCACGCCTACACCGACGGGGGCCGGGATTATTCTCACGGAGGGGATAGCCCCCAGGGGCCTTTAGCCTCAGGACCGCCCGGCGCGCCGGGCGGTTTTGTACCCCGTTCCCCAAAACCCCAAAACCCCAATGCAGGTCAGGGCATGTTTTTAGGCTCCAAACTGGTGCCCCAAAACCCCAAACTACCCGAGGTGGCTATGTAGGTTTTGGAGGATTGGGGCCATATTTTGGGGGCGCAAAACCCCCGCTGACCAGGGTTGGGGCGTTGGGGAATTGGAGCCCCACCCCTATCCAGCTACCTGCCTAACTTCCGGTACTGATATTCAGGCAACCCATCCTTATCGAGCGCCTGATTCTTTCCGCTGCGATCCATCAGCGGCACACGCTCCAATAACTTTTCACGGTCTACAACGTAGTGCAGCGCGTCAGGAAACTGGCCACGCAACTTACTATCAGCCTTATTGCGTGCAGCGCCGCCGATAACCCAATCGTCAAACATTCCACGTTGAACCCTGCGACGAACCCAATTGATTGCCGTCTGCCGTAACGCGTCATCACGCGCTACTTCGTCTTCAACAATGCGCCGTGTCTTATCCCGTGACGTTGCTGCCTTTAACGCTGTCTCGCAACGCTGCCGCGCCTGATCTGACTTGTTCATAATCAGGCCCGCTATGTGCCATTCATCGAGGGTTACCGCAATGCGTCCGTTGCTGTCGCTGCCATTGAGCACTGCCAGCAGGCACGCGACCTTGATTCTAGTTAGGTTCCGATGTGTATGAACCGAGCCGTCATCTTTGAGTTGGTTTTCGTAATAGAGCTCATCTGTCTCTTCTTCTACCTCCTCCGGCACGTCAATGGCCACCGGCTTAGGGTGCTGCTGTGTTTTCGACTCCGGCGGGGCAAAGGTCTTCGGAATCACCACAGTTAGCGGCCCATCGGATAGGTCTTTGTCAGCCTGGCGCTCCCTGCGCGGGTAGCGGGCTACTTCCAACCACAACCACCGCTGAGGAGTGCCGCCTGCTAACTCATGCTCATTGAGCAGTGCCGCCGACCGTTCCGGCTGAATGCCACACAGCAGGCTAGCCCGGTATGAGTGGGCCGGGATATTGCGGGTAGTCTCCCGGCTACCGTTGACGGCCCCGGGGTTTTCTCCTGACCAGACCTGACGGAGCACAGTCATAATCGTTGCACCGCGTTGCTGAGTACTTGCTGCCAGCCCATCAATTTCGGTTGCGACGAACAGGGCCCGGTCAACCTGTGGCCTATCTTCATCTTTAGTCGGTGGCTTAAACACCTGTGCGACACCCTGGCCGGTGCCTAGCGGAAACTCCTCAATATCAACATCCAGGCCGCCCCGGTCATACAGTTTGAACTCCATGAGCTCACGGGCTACAGCCTGCGACGCACCTTTACCCGCCCCCGAGGAACCGACTAGACCAACCAAAAGATTCAGTGATCCGTAGCCGCCAAGAATCGGTGGGGTTTGAACAATTGGGGGAATCGCCGCACTGACATATGCCAGCACGTTTGCCAGCACTCCCCACGGACTCATACGCCGAGCAATGCTCCTGTGCCAGATTTTCCTCATTGCCTGCGAGGAGGTGAACACCTGGTATTCCAGCGGTTCGATATTCTGTAGCCGGTCCAGTGTGTAGAGTGTTCGCTGATTACTCATGCCACACCATCCCGGTGCTTAATCACGTCTGCCAGTTCCTTAATCGCCCGGCGCTGCCGTGGTTCCGCCAGTTCCCACAACAGCCGCAACTCGTGGACGGTTAGCGATGACTCCCAGGCGCTCATATCCACGCTGCCAAACTGCTCAATCGCTGCGAGTTTCCCAGCGACTTCGCGGGCGCACTTCCGCATGTCTTTCGAGTAGCCAAAACATACGGCTAACTGCTGATAGGTGATAAAGTTAGAAGTCGATTCTGCGAATACCCCGCGCTTGTCCGGCGTGGGGTTCGTCTTTTCCGTCATGAGGTTATGCCACCTCCCCGCCGTTGTCGATAGCCGGGTGGGTTACCGCACCACTGGGGTGCATACAGGTGGTGAACGGGCGTACTCCTGTATGCCGCACGCCGTCGGTATCGACTTCTTCATACGGCTCTAGCCCGGTAACACGCAGGGGGATGTCATTGCTGTAGTGCGTGGCTGTATCAAGCCGGTGTACCCGGACTTCATACGCGATAATCTTCTGCAGGGTTTCCAGAACAGTTACCGCAAGGTCTGCCTGTTCGGGCGCGCTCATATCGTCTGAGAGTGTGTACAGCGCTTCTATGGCCGCGTCGATTAGCCCGTTTTCCTTGAGGTAGGCCAGTGAATCGGCTGGGGTGTAGTTGGTGGTCATTGTTATGCCACCACCTTGCGGGTGGCGCGGGACTCCACAAACTCATCGAGCTCACACATGTCCACACGCAAAACATGCGGCGTTGGGTAATAGCCAGTCAGTTCCCCGGCGTTGATCATGCGCCGAATAGTTTTCTCACTCACCGCCGCATACTCCGCCGCTTCCCCGACCGTGCCCAACTCGCGAGACTTACCCCGCCAGGCGCGTCGGGCTGTGCGAGTCTCACGCGTAATCTTCGCCTGCACATCTTCCAGCACCCTCACCACGAGGGTTAGCTGCTCCTTAAGGCTCAACTGCTTAATGCGGCTGAGAATGTCATCAAGTTCATTCTGTGTAGCCATACTTCTCACCTACATTCTGCGTGGCTGCTGCCACATCACAAAGATTCCTTTGAACTTCGTTGTGAACATCACCGAGCCGGAACGTAAGGTAGGCAACGACGGAACCGCTATAAATTTCGTCGTCTCCCCCGTGTTGCAGCACGGGGGTTTTCTTTACGTCCACACTCTTCGTCATTAGGCACACCTCCTATACATGCCCGCCTGAATCTCACGTGCGATTGCGGAAAAATCTTCGGGAGTCATGTCACCCATTCGAATAATCTTCCGAAACCCATTGCCCGCCGGTAGATCCACCACCAGGCCGCATAACCCCCTTATGCTCGTTGGGAGCTGTCCTGTGGTGCTGAACTCTGCGAGGAAGTCCAACACCTTTGGGTCTGTCTTTGGACGGTTGGAATCAGCCATTGTTTTCACACTCCTGCCTCTAGGCCGCGTTGCGTTCAATTAACGCTTCCATCGACTCACGATTAACCCGGAGGGCGCGGGGCGTGACGTATGACGCTTCGATCTTTCCATCGTCAATGAGTCGGTACACGGTCCGTGTTGACAGACCGTACTCTTCGGCGATTCCTGATACAGAAACCCATCGGGATTTTGGTTGTGCTGACATTTTTTCTCCTCCCTGAGTCAGCGTTAGAACCTGTCATTGCACCCATTCGCGCGGTAGGCAATACGTGAACCAATGAGTGCATAAAGGACGTTACAACACTCTGCCAATGAGCAACGTTACGACGGCGCGTCCAGGCATGGTAACGAACACCAAACCCGCTGTTCAGAGACTTTTCCGCATTAGTTATCCTGTGGATAACTGGAATTATCCACAGCCATGTTAAGGAAAATAAGGAATATCCACAGGGGAATTCAGCACAATCACGTTAAGGAATACGACGAGAAAATACTTATCCGTCAACTTTGCAAAATCCTTATGCACAACATTGATTACACAGAGATAAAACAACGGGGCAATTTGCGTTACTTTTTGGCTATAGGCCGCATAGTTGCACAAAAAAGTTCCCCCACCCGGAATTAACCGAACAGGGGATAACAACAAACAAACTAAGCGTTACGCCGCCACGTCATCAATCTTCACCAACGGCATGACGATTCGGTTCGCAACCTCAATATCGCGCGCCTGCGACGCGTGCTGATACTTCAACGCCGCCGCCACAGTGCTGTGGCCGAGTCGCGCCATGACTTCCGCCAACGAACCACCGGCCCGCGCGAATTCGGTTCCACCGTAATGCCGCAAGATATGCGAATGAATGTTCGTGTGTCCAAGCGTTTCTTCACACACATCTTTCAACATCTGATTAAACCGGCCACAGTCCACCCGGCTCCCATTCTCATTGGGGAACAGCAGCCCCTCACGGCCGGGCTGCGAAAACTTTTCCATGTGCTGCCGCAACGCCGGAACACAACTATCCGGAATAGTCACCCACCTGTTCCGCTTTGATTTCAAATAGTGCTTCACCGAGCGGGTCTCGCTCGAAAACTGACGTTGCACCCGGAACCGCCACACATCCCCATCGCGAACAACATCTTTACGCCGGAGCTCACACCACTCACCAATACGGAACGAGCAACCAGCAGCGATAATAACCGGGGCTTTATAGGCTGCGGGAACCTTAGCGACAAACTTTGCGAACTCCGCCGGTGTCGGGATTTCTTGCTCTTTCTTCGCCGGTGGTTGCTTACTAGCGCCCTCAATATTGACCGGGGAAACTTCAATCAGCTCTTCGCGCGCCGCCTGGCTAAAGATCGTTGCCAGTAGCTGATATGTGTCCCGGTTGCACTTATCCCGGCCCTTATGGGTTTTGAGCATGGAAAAGTACCAATCACGAACATCATTGCTCGTAATGGACTGCAGCGGCTTATCACCAAGCACCGGCTGAATGTCGTTTTTGAACATGCTGTTATTGGTGAGTTGGGTACTACGTTCCCACCGGCGCTTTTCCGGAAGCGTCTCGTAAAACTCCGAGACGGTCATCTTCGCGCGCTTCTTCGCCTGCTCCCGCTGCTGCGGTGGGGTCCATTCATCAAACAGGAATAGGCGCTCTTCCGCTTCACGCCATGCTTCCGCCTGGGATTTGCGGGCGAACGTCTTTGAGTACGACTTACCCCGGTATGTGTAGCGAACGCGCCACGACCCGGACGGCAATTGCTTAGGGCTGCTGATTCTCTTTGCCATTGTCAACGTCTCCTTTGACGTGCGTGCCTACCGCGCGTGACGAGATTCGTGACAAGTCGTGACAAGATTCGTGACAAATCAGAGTGTATCAGGTGGCATATTAGTCATAACCTGACGTAGACTAATAAGTGTCTGACCAGCACAGACAATAAGGAAAACCCCGGTAGAACAACTACCGAGGGCTCCAATCTACATAATCTAGCGGATTACTTCTCGATGTCGATGGAGGTAATCACGACCGGCTCCAGCGGGCGATCCCAGTGATCGGTAGCCACACGAGCGATCTCGTCGACAACCTTCTTCGAGGCATCATCAGCGACCTCACCGAAGATGGTGTGAGCGCCATTGAGGTGCGGGGTCGGAACAACGGTGATGAAGAACTGGGAACCGTTGGTACCACGGCCGCCGCGCTTGCCGGCGTTTGCCATAGCGAGCAGGTACGGACGATCGAACTGGAGCTCCGGGTGAATCTCATCGTCGAACATGTAGCCCGGGCCGCCGGTGCCGGTGCCCAGCGGGTCACCACCCTGAATCATGAATCCAGCGATGATGCGGTGGAAGATGGCCTCATCGTAGAACGGGCCGGACTCGGTGCCAGAGGCGTTCTGCCCCTTGTACTCCTTGGTGCCTTCTGCCAGGCCGATGAAGTTGTCGACGGTATTCGGCGCGTGGTTGCCGAACAGGTCAATCACGATATCGCCATGGTTGGTGTGCACAGTTGCAGTAGCAGTCTTAATAGTCACGTTCCTTAGGATACCGACCTTGGTGGCCAATTGCTCCTACTGGTGAGTTTCTCCGTGGCAGAAACCAGCGAAAATGTTTCTCAAGATAAGGAAAAGAGTTCTTCGTTGACCCCCATGGAGGCCAAATAGTGCCTAAGCTGGAATGTGAGCCTGCTGCAAATATTTCGGCGCTAGGCCTATCTGGGCCCTAGCTCTTGGACTTAGAAGCATCTTGGTCTCAGAGGCACTGGCGCCGCAGCAGTATTAATCATTGATTGAGAATTAAAGGCGATGCCTGTTGGCGACGCACTAATAAAGGAGAGTCATGAACCCCAACGCAATCTCGCTGGCTGTCAAGGGACTGAAGTCCGCTTACGACAGCTACTCGGATTACCGGGACAAGAAGGCTGCAGAGCTCTACGACACGATGCAGGAGGCTAAGAAGGTGGCAGCTGCACAGAACGAGGCAGCAAAGGACGCAGCAACCAATTGGGCGGAAGACGTTAAGGAAAAGGTTTCCGACGCCCGCGATCAGCTCGCTGAGCAGGCCGAAGAACTGACCGGCAAGGTTGAGACGAAGTCCAAGGAGACCAAGAAGCAGGCTAAGAAGGCTGCGAAGCAGGCCGAGAAGGACGCTAAGCGCAAGGGCAAGAAGACCCGTTGCAAGGCTCGCTGCGAGGCTAAGAAGGCTGAAAAGAAGGCCAAGAAGGCTCGCAAGGACCTCGAGGTGCGTACCCAGAAGGCTATCGACAAGGTAACCGGTAAGGAAGAGCAGCGCGCCAAGAACGGTCGCATCGCAACCGCTTCCCTGGTCTTCGCTGTTGTTGCAGCAATCGTCGGTGTCATTGTTTGGAAGCTGCGCAAGGACGACAAGCTCCCGGTTGACCCAGCTCCGTACCAGCAGAAGGCCCAGGAAGTTAAGCACAAGGTCGAAGAGAAGGCCGCAGAGGTCAAGGAGACCGTTGAAGAGAAGGCTTCCGAGGCTAAGGAAAAGGCTGAAGAGGTAAAGGGCAAGGCAGCCGACAAGGCCGACGAGGCCAAGGACAAGGCTGCTGAGGCCAAGGAGACCACTGAGGAGAAGGCCGCAGAGGCTTCCAAGCAGGCTCAAATCAAGGTCGACGAGGTCAAGACCGAGAAGAAGAACGCTGACGACGCTAAGAAGATCTCTTCCAAGCCGTCCAAGCCGGCTCCGAAGCCGGGTCAGGCTCGCAAGAAGTAAATAGGCGGCTAGATGTACTGCTCGGGGACGTTGATCAATCGTGAGAACGGCGGCTGGTTGTCGCAGGCCGTGTGCGGGCGGTGCTGGTTGTACTGGTGCAGCCAATCCGGCAGGGCGTCGCGTCGTTCTTGCTCGCTGGTGTAGCAGCGGGCGTAGGCCCACCCGTCGGCCATGGTCCGGTGGAAGCGCTCTACCTTGCCGTTGGTCTGCGGCCGGTACGGACGCGTCCGCTTCGGGGTGATCGAGAGGGCCTCGCAGGTGTCCCGCCACAGGTGCGAGCGATAGGCGCCACCGTTGTCGGACAGCACCCGCTCCACGGCGACGCCGCGATCGGCAAACCACGCCACAGCCCGATGCAGGACCCCGACCGCGGTGACGGCGGTCTCGTCGTCGTGGACCTCGGTGTACGCGACGCGGGAGTGGTCGTCAATGACGGTGTGCACGAACGCGTACCCGAGCCTGGGGTTGTGCCACTTGCTCTTCGGCTTACCCGGTGTCGCCGTTCGGTTGTGGTCGCCCTGGCGGCGGCCGACGTAGCGCCAGCCGCCGCCGTCGGGGATGTTCCCGAGCTTCTTCACGTCCACGTGGACCAGGGAGCCGGGGTGGGGGTGTTCGTACCGGCGGATCGGTTCGCCAGTCTCGCGGTCCATGTAGGAGAGCCGGTTCAGTCGGGCACCGGCCAAGATGCGGTGGACGGTCGAGGGCGCGATGCCGAGTCGGGCGGCGAGCTGCACGGGGCCCTCACGCAGCCGTATCCGCAGGCTGACGCACCGCTTCGTCGTCGCCTTGTCCGTCTTGTTCGGTGAGGTCTTCGGCCGGGACGAGCGATCCTGCATCGACTCGCCGGCGCGATAGCGGTCGACCCACCTCTTCACGGTCGGCCAGGAGACCTGGAAGCGGGCGGCGACTTCGCTGATGGGCCAACCGTCGTCGACGACGAGCTGGGCCACCTTGAGCCGGTGGCGAGGTGTCAGGGTGGCGTTGGCGTGCATCACTCCTCACCTGCTGCGACGGGCGTCGTCCGCGGCGTTCGGAGTTGCCCCAGGACTGCAAGGAGGATCGTCGTGGCGAGCGGCACGAGTCCGGCGGCGATGAACAAGCTGGCAGCGGCGATGTGTCGGCTGAGGAGTCCGGTGAGTGCGATGGACAGTGGCATGAAGGCGATGGAGATGAAGAAGTCGAGGCTGGCGACTCGGCCGAGCATCTCCAGCGGTACGTGTTCCTGCAGGACCGTGCCCCAGATGACCATCCCGACTCCGATCGACGCACCGTAGACCGCCAGTCCGGCGCTGATGATCCACGGATTGTTGGTGAGTGCGGGGATGGCCAGTGGAAGGCAGCCGAGTACCCATGCGCCGACCATTACGGGCAGGAAGTGTGAGGGGGTGGGCCATGAGCCGGCGACGAGGGAACCCACCAGGCCGCCGACGCCCAGAACTCCGAGGACGACTCCGTACACAGCCGGACCGTTGTCATGGGTCGAGCGTATGACCGCGGGCAGGAGAACTTCCAGCGGACCGGTCACGGCCAGGCCCATGGCGGCCGCCAACAGCACGCTGGAGCGAACCCAGCGCGTGCGGGCGACGTAGCCGAACCCGTCGAGCAGGTCCCGCAGCGCAGAGGTGGCCGGAGCTTCGGCGTCGGTCTCGGCTGAGCAAGGGGCAGGAAGCCGCAGGGCGGCGATCAGGGCGAGTCCGAGCGCGCCGGCGATGAGGTACCCGCCCGCGGCGGGCATGCTGGCACCGATGACCGCTCCGACGGCGGCGGGCGCAATTGCCTGTCCGACCAACGGGCGGGCGGCGCCTTCGAGGCCGTTGACGGCCATTAAGTCGTCGCCGTCCACCAGGACTGGCACCAGCGCCGTGTAGGCGGGGAAGAAGAATGCGGTTGAAGTGCCAATGATGAACGCGGAGACCGCGAGCATCCAGAAGGTGACAATGTCGAGGATTGCTGCCGTGGACGTCGCGGTCGCGATGGTGAGGTTCAGGGTGAGCACGCTCACGATGACGGACTTATTGGGGAACCGGTCTGCGATTACGCCAGCTGGGAGGGATCCTGCAAGCAGGCCAATGCCGCTCCAGACTACGACACCCGACAGGGCGGCTGGCGTGGCGCCCAGGTCGAGGGTCTGCATGGCAAGGTAGAGGGCCCAGGCACCCTGGGCGAAGATGGTCAGCACCATCGCTGCGAACAGCTGACGGTACGTGGGGATGGTCAAGGGGTGAAGCGGGTTCATGGCATGTCCTTCAGGTCAAGGTTCAGGTGGGGCCAGTCGGCCAGGTCGTGGAGCATCTGACGGTCATGCGTGGCAACGATCACCGCGCAGGAGGTCTGCAGCAGCTCGGTGGTGATGTCGTCGACGAGGCTCGATGACAGATGGTTGGTGGGCTCGTCCAGGAGCAGCAGGTCTGGATCCTGGGCCAGACACATGGCCAGGTGGAGACGGCGTTGCTGTCCTTGCGACAAGCGCCCCACCGGCGTGCCGGTTGCGGAGGCTTCGAGCAGCCCGAGCGAGCCGAGGGACGGCGCCTGAGCTCGACGGCCTAGCTTCGCCAGGTAGGCCTCATAGACCTCGTGTGCGGGGCTGGAGCGGTCCCAGTCGGGGACCTCTTGGGACAGCAGAGCGATGCGCGCTCTCGGATTAACTCGCACATGTCCCGTGGTGGGGGCCAGCCGCCCTGCGAGAAGTGCCAACAGGGTGGATTTTCCCGCGCCGTTCGGTCCGGTGACCACCAACCGGTCACCGCCGTTCACGTCGACCGAAACCGGAGCGTCCAATCGGCCCTTCACAGTAACCTGGGTGGCGTTCATGATGCTCTGTCCGGCACGGGTTGCCGAGGCGGGCCACGCAAGACGCAGTGGCGGCGCCGGGACGCCGATTTCATGACTTTTCAGGTCTTCGATACGTCGGTTGAAGGCTTGGACCACTCCAGCAGCGCGTGTGGCACGTTGGTGCTTGCCTGTGCCCTTTTCAGGTCTCCATCCACCCTGGGACAGGCGGGAGCGTGCGTCGGCGGCGGCGCGGGTCAGTTCCTGATGCCGGGCGACCTGGGCGGCATGGTCTTGCTCCCAGGCGGCCCGTTCTCGTTGCCGCCCTTCGATCCAGCCCTCGTAACCGCCCGCGTAGGTGCGCGGAAGGCCATCGCGGGTCGGGTCGAGGTCCAGGAAGCTGGTCGCCACGTCGCGCAGCAGGGCGCGGTCGTGGCTGACTAAGGCCAGGCCACCGGGGTGGTCCCGCAGGCGCTCAGTCAGGAAGGACAGCCCTGCAGCGTCCAGGTGGTTGGTGGGCTCGTCCAGCAGCAACAGGTCAGGGGTCGATCCGAGGGCGACCGCCAGCCGTACCCGGTACCGCTGGCCGACCGACAAGGTCGACAGGACCCGATCGCGGTCGCTACAGGCGTTCAGGCCCGCCAGGGCGATGTCAACACGGCGGTCTGCATCCCAGGCGTCCAGCCGCGTGGCCGCCTCGAGTGCGGCGGAATAAGCGTCGGCCGCGTCATCGCCCGCGGCCAGCGCCGCGGTAGCCACGTCGAGGGCCTGCAGAGCGGCCCTGGATGGGGCGGTCGCCTCGGCAATGAGGTCACCGACCGTGCGATCGCCCTCGGTGGCCATGTCCTGCTTGACCAGGACGAGGGAACCCACCCGGGTCACCACTCCCGAGTCGGGTTTCAAGATCCCCGCCAGTATATGGAGCAAGGTGGTCTTGCCCCGGCCGTTGTCGCCGACGATCGCCAGTCGCGACCCGGTGGAGACGGTGACGTCAGTCCCACTCAGCAGCGGCCTGTCGCCGAGTGTCAGGTGGAGTGATTCAGCGCGGATGTGTGCAGCGGGCCCTTGGGATGTCCCGATCCAGGCACATGATCGTAAAGGTTCTGTGGTTGGCATTGCGTACTTTCAGCTCGTCATGGAGCCGGGCACCACGAAGCGGCCGCCCGGCAGATGGCCAGGACGGCAGACGAGAGGTCATAAGGGGTCCCGCCGCCGTCAGCGGACGGAACGCAGCTTCATCGAGGCGATGCCTGAGTACATGCGGCCGAGGATACAGAGCCCGGGCGATGCCACGCAAGTCAACTAACGTCCCCGGTCAGTACAGCTAGATAGCCAAAAGCCTTTTCACGCCCGATTGTTCTGTGCAGTTGATGCGCAGGCGGTCGGGCGTTTTTGGTTAAGCAGCAAACCTGACAACTTCAGAAAGACGGGCTGCAAATGTGAAACTGTGCAAGTTTATGACAGTTTCAAGCCATTTTTCACGCCATTTTTGTCATAAACGCAGTCAGTAACTCGGCGTTCTTGCCCCCTCCCCTTCTACATCCCCAAAACGCAAAAATCCCCCGGCCTTACGACCGGGGGATTTTGTTCCTTGTGGAGCTTAGGGGAATCGAACCCCTGACCTCCTGCTTGCAAAGCAGGTGCTCTACCAATTGAGCTAAAGCCCCGTACACCGAGCAATTATACCTTGTTCGGCAGTGGGCCTAGGAGGACTTGAACCTCCGACCCCTTCGTTATCAGCGAAGTGCTCTAACCGCCTGAGCTATAGGCCCCGTGGAACGAGATATAACTTAACCCGTAACCATGACACTTCACAAATCGCCTGGTCAGCGGCCTAAATATTGAGTTAAAAAGCAGTCATTAAGTAGTCATTACGGCTACTCCATAACCAGATCACTGAAAACACCTCTGAACCAACGCGGCCCCGGGGCCACCGAACGGGGGTGACACCGGGGCCAGCGGGAGGCTAGGCAGCCTAGCTGTCGTCGGCAAGCGAAATCTTGAGACCTCCGACGAGACCGCCGCAAGCGTTGTAGATGACCGCGCCGAGGGCCATGAGCCCAATCGACAGCACCCACCACAGCGCTCCTACAGCGGCCGCCAGGCCAAGGACGAGACCCGCGCTGATGGAATCCTCCCCGCCGACCATTTCACTAATCGGAGCGAGCAATCCCATCCCGGAGAGCAAGAGGTAGAGCAGGCCAACCGCGGCAAGCCAGACGAGGAAGCAAATGAAACCAGTGGCCGCCGTAATGCGCATGGCGGACCAGGGGCTCACCTTGTCGACTACCAAGTTAGTTTCGGCCATGCGCTTACTCCTTCTCCGCCTCCGAGTCACCGGACTCGGCAGCACCGGTGCTCTTGGTGGCGCCGGTGCGCTTCGGGACTACGTCCAAGGTTCCGGCCTCAGAGACCTTAGAAGCGGTCTCTTCGCCCTCATCCTCGACGTTGCGGTCGATAGCCAGCAGTTCCACGCCGTCAGCGAGGTTGACCAGGCGCACGCCCTTAGTAGCACGCGAGGTGGCGCGAATCTCGTTGACGTTGGTGCGGATGATGTCGCCGGCGGAGGTGACAGCGAAGATTTCGTCGTCGTTGTCGACCACCAGGGCGCCCATCAGCGGACCACGCTTCGGGTCGTACTTGAGCGTCAGCACGCCCATACCGCCGCGGTTCTGCGGGGTGTACTCGCTGAGCTTGGTCTTCTTACCGAAGCCGCCGGTCGTTGCGACCAGCAGGTTGTGCTCTTCCTCGACCACGACCATGCTGAGCAGCTTGTCGTCGCCCTTGAAGCGCATGCCCTGGACACCGGCAGTGGCGCGGCCCATCGGGCGCAGCGCGTCGTCGGAGGCGGTGAAGCGGATAGCCTGGCCGCGCTCGGAGACGAGCAGCAGGTCATCGTCAGCAGAGCACAGACGGGCACCGATGAGGGAGTCGCCTTCGCGCAGGTTGATGGCAATCAGGCCAGCGGAACGAGCGGACTCGTAGTCCTCCAAACGGGACTTCTTTACCTTGCCCTCGCTGGTGGCCAGCACCAGGTACGGGCTGTCCTGGTAGCTCTGAATCTGCAGCACCTCGGCGATGCGCTCCTCCGGCTGGAACTCCAGCAGATTGGCGACATGCTGGCCGCGGGCGGCGCGAGTGGCCTCCGGCAGTTCGTAGGCCTTGAGTCGGTAGACGCGACCCTTGTTGGTGAAGAACAGAATCCAGTCGTGCGTGGAGCAGACGAAGAAGTGGCGGACAATGTCGTCCTGCTTCAGGTCCGCACCGCGCACGCCCTTGCCACCACGGCGCTGGGCCTTGTAGGCATCGACCTTGGTGCGCTTGGCGTAGCCCGTGGAAGTAATGGTCACAACCACGTTTTCGCGGGCGATGAGGTCCTCTTCGGTGACGTCGCCCTCAGCGGCCACAATCTGGGTACGACGGTCATCGCCGTACTTCTCCACGACCTCGCCCAGCTCTTCCTTAACGATGGCGCGCTGACGCTCCGGCTTGGCCAGGATGTCCTTCAGGTCGGCGATCTCGAGCTCGATCTCAGCCAACTCGTCAATGATCTTCTGGCGCTCCAGAGCAGCCAGACGACGCAGCTGCATCGCCAAAATGGCGTCAGCCTGAATCTCGTCGATTTCGAGCAGACCCATCAGGCCCGTGCGCGCGGTATCAACCGTGGCAGACCGGCGAATCAGGGCGATGACCTCGTCCAACATATCCAGGGCCTTGACCAGACCACGCAGGATATGGGCACGCTTTTCCTTCTCGTCCAGGCGGAACTGGGTCCGTCGAACAATGACCTCAATCTGGTGGGCGACATACAGCGTCACCATCTGGTCAATGCGCAGCGTACGCGGCACACCGTCGACGATGGCGAGCATGTTCGCACCGAAGCTGGTCTGCAGCTGGGAGTGCTTGTACAGGTTGTTCAGCACCACACGCGGCACGGCGTCGCGCTTGAGCTTGACGACGATACGCATGCCCCACTTCAGGTCAGATTCGTCATCAATCGAGGCAATGCCCTGCAGACGCCCGTCCTTGACCTGATCCGCGATGTTGGCAATCATGCGGTCCGGGTTGACCTGGTACGGCAGCTCAGTGATGACAATCGACTGACGAGTGCCCTCCTGCTCAATCGAGGTCACACCGCGCATGCGAATCGAACCACGGCCGGTGGTGTAGGCCTCCTTGATGCCCTTATCGCCGACAATTTGGGCGGCAGTTGGGAAATCCGGGCCCTTGATGCGCTCCATGACCGCATCCAGCGTGGTCTTTTCATCCGCTTCCGGGTTGTCCAGGCACCAGTTGATGGCATCCGCGACCTCACGCAGGTTGTGCGGTGGGATATTGGTGGCCATACCGACGGCAATACCGCCGGAGCCGTTCATCAACAGCTGCGGGACACGCGACGGCAGAATAACAGGCTCTGTCGTACGACCGTCATAGTTCGGTTGGAAATCGACGGTGTTTTCGCGAATGTCGCGCACCATTTCCATGGCCAACGGCGTCAGACGGGCCTCGGTGTAACGCATAGCTGCGGGGCCGTCGTCACCGCGGGAGCCGAAGTTACCCTGACCGTCGACAAGCGGATAGCGCATGGACCACGGCTGCGCCATGCGCACCATGGTGTCGTAAATAGCGATGTCGCCGTGCGGGTGGTAGTTACCCATCGTGTCCGAAACCGGCTTTGCGGACTTCACATAGCCGCGCTCCGGGCGGTAGCCGTTGTCGAACATGGCGTAGAGAATGCGGCGGTGCACCGGCTTGAGACCATCACGAATCTCCGGCAGCGCACGGCCCACAATCACGCTCATGGCGTAGTCGATATAGCTCGACTGCATCTCTTCATTGATGTCGATCGGGCGAACCTGGTGGCCCAATACTCCACTTCCGAAGGATGAGCCGTCGTTGTTGTTATCGTCGCTCAATGACTGCTTCCTTTACTTAAAAGAGGTTCGCATCCATTCTACAGGGCTTTAGAGCCCGCTTTACGACGCCGTGTGCAACTTTTCGATACCATTGTGGTATCAAATCTGGGTTTTAGGCCTAGTAGAGACGAATAAGACGGCACAAGCTAGGCAGCAAGGAGCAAATGCGATGGCGATGACCTTGAGACTCACGAAAGAACAGGACACCGCTCTGGCGCTGCTGGCGCACATGGAGGGCGTGTCTAAACACGAGGCCGCCATTCGCGCCATCGAATCCGCCGCAGCGAGAGCCCTTCAGCAAGGTCAGGCTCGGGAAATTACGGCAAGCGTAATTGATACTGACATGGCGCTGCTGCGAAAGTTGAGCTCCCCAAGGCCCCGCGGAGTACAAGAATGAGCGCGCCCCAGATTCAGCCTCTCAGCGAGGCCGCTATCCTGGCGGCTACCGATGAACTGGTGGCCACAGTGCCGGAATTGGCCGACGCTACACTTGCGAGGCCGTGGACAATCAGCGCTATTGTCGCCGCCAGCTCAGGAGTCATTGCTGGTCACCGTAGCTTTCCCGCGATTTCTGCGGCAGCGCAGGCGGTCGCTTACGCAACGTTTCACGTGAAACCACTAAGTTTTGGCAACACCGCACTGGGCGCACTACTTGCACACATACTCCTCACCACCAACGGCGAAGAGCTGTCATTCGCAGAGACGTGGGATCTGGTCAAAGGCGGCACTTAGCCGGGGACAGGGCCTAGTCACTCTTTCGGGTAAACGGGCTGGTCGGAATGCGATTGCCGGACTCCAGCCGGCCCGTGTAATACGCCGTGGCCTCACCTTCAGCCAGCTCAACCTCGTACCAACCATCACGGACATAATCAGCCGTCCGGTCCTGCCCGCCAACTAGAACACGTCCCGCCGCGTGCTCCAAAGTGACCTCCGGCAACTCTTTCGCCGTCTTGCTGAATACACGCAGGAAGCGGTCCGGGCCGCACACGGTAAGTTCGCGCTCCAGGAGTCCAATTCGCAGCTCTAACGTACCGAGCACCGTGTGATGCTCCACCTTATTGCCACTGTAAACAGCGAAAACAGCCTCACGGGAACCGTCATTGACCAGCACAAGATTGCCGCCTTTGAGGTAGGCGTGCAGCCGGTACGGTGTCGGCAGCGCGGTCGCCTGCTCGGACTCCTGCACAGGATAGTCACCGGCCGGCTCCGCCTCCCAGCGCTTCACAAACTCCGGCGCTGGTCCCGGCTGCTCTGGAAGCTGCATTCCCGTAGACGCCGAGAAGTCCAGTGTGGATACCAAATCACCACATACCCGACGACGCCAATCAGTGATATTTCCGCAGCTCACGCCGGTGACTTGCTCCAGGAAACGGATCACCGAAGTGTGATCGAAGACCTCTGAGGACACCAAACCACCCACCGACCACGGTGAAATGACAGTCATCGGGACACGGAACCCGAGCCCCTTCGGCTTGCCCAGGTACCACTCCCCCGGCTCATTCTTCGGCGGCAGCGGCGGCACCACATGGTCGAAGTAACCATCAAACTCGTCAAAGTTAATCAGGAAGACGGTCTTGGCCCACACCTCCGGGTTGGAGGCCAACGCATCCAACAGGCGGTAAGTGATATTCGCCGACTGAATCGGCGAGGACGCTCCCGGGTGCTCGCTTTCCGCGGCCGAAGGCACAATCCAGGACACCTTTGGCAGCTCCCCAGATTCAACATCCCGTCGGAAAGCGTCGGTTAGCGTGCCCGGCTGGCGGCGGTGCAGCGCGCGATCATAGAGATCCCGTTCCGCCTCAGGCAGCTTCTCCACAGCGGCATTCAGGCGGTCGACCATCTGCTGCTGCTCTGCAGTTGGCGGCGTGCCATCACCCAGTTCCAGCAGCTTCTCGTGGAAGCCCGTCATGTCGCGACCAGGCAGCCCGGCCTCACGAATGACCTTGCGGCCAATATTTCGAAACGCGGCGAAGAAATCCAGGTTGTTGTCCGTGTAGTTATCCCACTCCTGGTAGACGCGCCATGGCACCCCAGCCGCCGAGAGATCCTCGGCATACGTGCGCCACCTGTACCCCGGGTGCGTCGGCTCGTACGCCGCATTGCCAACCGCTCCAGTCCCCCACGGTTCCTTTCGGGTATCACCCGAAAACAGGTAGTTGCGGTTCGGGCTTGTCGACGTAGGCATTGAAGAAAAGTAGCCATCACAGATAGTGAATGTCTCTGCGAGTGCGAATTGGAACGCGATGTCCTGACGGTCATAGCAGGCCATCGTGCCTTTGCCCTTAGCCTCGATCCAGCCGTTACAGCGGCCGCCGTTTAGTGCAACCTGCCCGTCTTCCCAACCGTGCGGCAAACTTGCAATGTACTCCACCGAGAGATCACCGCGATTAGCGGCGTTGCGAATCAGGTATGGACTGACCCCACTCTGGTTGAAAACGCCCGGCAAAGCGGAATTGTCGTTGTACCCCCGCACACCTCGGAGAGTGCCGAAGTAGTGATCAAAAGAGCGGTTTTCCTGCATCAACACGACAACGTGCTCAACCTGGTCGAGGGAGCCAGCCGGTCGGGGCTGCGCGAGTGCATGGCGCAATGATGGCGGCAGCAGCGTGCTCGCAGCGGTGACAGCACCGACTCCTGCGGCGGTCTGCAGGAAGTGCCGACGGGAAAATTCAGATATATTTTTAGGTGAAGTTGCCATAGGCATCTACGTTAAGAAGCGCAGATTACCAGCTGGAAAATTGCGGTTTAAATTTCCTCAATAAACTGCTCTAGACGGTCAACCACAGCCTGTGGCTCACGCGCCCAGCGATTGTGGCCCAGCCGCTGCTCAATGAACTCGTACTTTGCCGAATTCGGCAGCATCCGTGCCAGCGCCTGTGCGGAAGCCTCCGGGCAGTCACGGTCACCACCACAGTTCAGCAGCAGCGCCGGGGTGGTCACCTTCGGCATCTCAGCGGCGTAGTCGATATCCGCACCGCGCGGTCGCAGAAGACCCGTGCGCGAGAACCGCGCCCACTCCACCACATGGTTACGAGCCTGGCGGCCATAGCCGGCCAAATCAAGCCTGCCCGCTGGCCAATAGCCCAGGATCTGGGACACCACCTGCATAAACGGTGCACCGTAGCGAAGCCGCTTGTACTCGTTGCCAGTAAAACAGTTGTAGTGCGGAGTACCGGAGCCGACCATCACTACGCCGGCCACGTCCGCTTCCGGTCGGGCCAGATACAGCGAGGCAATCTGACCGCCCATGGAATGACACAGCAAGTAGACGGGTAGCTTCTCCCCTGTGCTCTCCCCTGCCGCGAGGTGATCAAACTCCTTGCGAGCCCGCGCCACGGCCAGCGGGTAATCCACCGATGCGAGATCCTGGTAGCCCCAATTGTGACGGCGGGTGGCCACCGCAGTCTGGTTACCCTGGCCGCGCAACTCCGAGGTCAGGACGCAAAAACCTCGACGCTGTAACTCTTGGGCAATCGGCCGGTAGTAGCGAGCACCCATGCCAAAGCCCGGCCAAATAACGACAATGCCCCGAGGCGAACCTTCGGGAAACCGAAGCGCCATCGGGGTCACGGAGCCATCTGGCAAAGTCTCCTGCACAATACGTGGCTCGACTGGCGGTTCCCCGTTGACCATGCTTCCCCGAGTATCTTCCATTTCATAAACATTAATGGCTGAACTGAGGTTTTGTCAGGGGAACCGACAAGGCGAAAACTAAAACCAGGTACCGGCTTAAACGTCGAGGAAGCGAACGTCCTTCGCATTACGGGTGATGAACGAACGTCGTGAAGCGACGTCATCGCCCATCAGAATGGTGAACAGTTCATCGGCCTTCTGCGCGTCCTCGAGGGCGACCTTACGCAGCACGCGGTGATCCGGATCCATGGTGGTATCCCACAGCTCAGCGGCGTTCATCTCACCGAGACCCTTGTAACGCTGAACACCATCGTCCTTGTTGATCTTGCGGTTGGCAGCCAGCCCCTCTTCCAGCAGCTGATCGCGCTCAGCATCGGAGTAGGCGTAGCCCGGCTCACCCTTGGCCCACTTGAGCTTGTACAGCGGCGGCTGGGCGAGGTAGACGTGCCCTTCATCAATCAGCGGACGCATCAGACGGAACAGCAGCGTCAGTAGCAGCGTGGCAATGTGCTGACCATCGACGTCGGCGTCGGCCATCAGCACAATCTTGTGGTAGCGCAGCTTCTCGATGTCGAATTCGTCGTGAATACCGGTGCCCAGCGCCGTAATAATGGCCTGGACCTCGTTATTCTTCAGAGTCTTATCCAGGCGCGCCTTCTCGACGTTCAAGATCTTACCGCGCAGCGGCAAAATGGCCTGGAACAGCGAGTTTCGGCCTGCCTTTGCAGAACCACCTGCGGAGTCACCCTCCACGATGAACAGCTCGGACTGCTTCGGATCCTTCGAACGGCAGTCCGCCAACTTACCCGGAAGACCGCCAAGATCGGTCGCGGACTTACGACGTACCAGGTCACGGGCCTTACGAGCCGCCTGACGGGCATGCGCCGAAGCAATGGCCTTGTTAACAATGGCCTTGGCCTCAGCCGGATTGGCCTCCAGCCAGTGACCGATGTGTTCATTAGTCATGCGCTGGACGAAGGAACGCACCTCGGTGTTACCGAGCTTCGTCTTCGTCTGGCCCTCGAACTGCGGATCGGCGACCTTCACCGAAATCACGGCAGCGAGACCTTCACGGCAGTCCTCGCCGGAGAGGTTGTTTTCCTTCTCTTTCAACAGGCGGTGCTCACGCGCATAGCGGTTCATCAGCGATGTCAACGCAGAACGGAAGCCCTCTTCGTGCGTGCCACCCTCAATGGTGTTAATGGTGTTGGCGAAGGTGTGCACCGACTCGGAGTAACCCGAGTTCCACTGCATTGCAATCTCGACCTCGTGGCCGTCACCTGCAGCATCGAAGGAAATGATGGTCGGGTGGATGATGTTCTTCGACTTGTTCAGAGTCTCGACATAGTCCCGCAGACCATTCGGGTAGTGGAAGACCTTGCGGCGCTCCTTCGGCTTGGTGGTCTTCTCTGCCTTCTCCTTCTGCTCCTCAACCGCATCCTTGGCGATCTCAGCGGATTCGGTCTCCGCCTGCTCCGCCAGAGCCTCGGCCTCGAGCTCCTCCTCGGAGACACGCTTGTCCACCAACGTGATGGTCAGGCCCTTGTTCAAAAACGCCATCTCGCGCAGGCGGCGAGAAATGGTGTCGAACTTGAAATCGGTGGTCTCAAAAATCTCCGGGTCCGGCCAGAAACGCTGCGTGGTACCCGAACCGCGAGTCTTCTTACCTCGGATAATTTCTTCCGGAACAGCCTGGTCGAAGTTCTGGTACCAGGTGTAGCCATCGCGGATGACCTCGGTTTCCATACGCGTCGACAGCGCGTTAACCACCGAAATACCCACACCGTGCAGACCACCGGAAACAGCGTAGGACTCGGAGTCAAACTTGCCGCCGGCGTGCAGCTGAGTCATAACCACCTGCACCGTCGGCATACCCGACGGGTGCATTTCGACAGGAATACCACGGCCGTTATCGCGGACCTGAACGCCGCCGTCTTCCAGCAGAGTGACCTCAACATCGGTGGCGTAACCCGCCATCGCCTCGTCGACGGAGTTGTCTACAACCTCCCACACCAGGTGGTGCAAGCCACGCTCACCAGTCGAGCCAATGTACATACCCGGCCGCTTACGCACGGCCTCGAGGCCCTCGAGGATGGTAATCGATGAGGCGTCATATTGATGTTCGGTAGCAGCCACGGTTCGGCGCGTCTCCTATTCTTGGTTCTCTCCCCGCGCAACATTCGTCAGCGCGCGAAAAATAGGCCGGCGGTCAAGCGCTATCAGCGCCAGCCAGAACTACATAGGACTACTAGATAGGTCTGGCTAGTTTGGAAGTCGATAACGTCTCAAGAACCGCCTGCCGGTTTTCTCCTGCCCATCTTACCCCAACGTAGTCCCCTACTGTGGATATAGCCGATGCGCTCAAAGGACCAAATTTCGCAGTTTTACGCATACCGACGGGTATTCGTAGACCGTTTACCGACCTTTACCCGTAAGTATCACGCGGTCCTCGGCCCTCGATGTGCAATTTGCCCTTGCGCCAATTCGGCGCTTTTGGCCCAAGCACCTTAATTTCCTCAACCACTCCATCCCCGACGCGTTCCGCAATCGACTTCAAAACCTGTCGCTGTGCTAGCCGCAGCTGTGTTGCCCATGCTGTCGATTGGCACTCGACCACCAAAGTGCCGTCCTTGAACTCCTTGACCTGGGAGTGTTCCGCGACAACCTTGCCGACCATCGAATCCCACTCCGTCATGATCACACCGTGGGCAATATGGATCTGCCAGCCGCGATCAACTACTGCCTTATTCAGCACCGCACCAATCGGCGCAGGTCGACGGTCATATTTCCGGTACAGCCGAATCCCCGCCTCCTTCAATAAGCTCGGCGAAATCACCGTACCGGCACGATCTCGTACCACTGCTTGCGCTGCCCGCTGCTTATCGACGTCCGCAACAATCCCCTCCGCGGCCTTCACAGGCACACGGCTATCGAGGCCAGACCACGAGCCCTTCTTCTTCGGTGGCCGCTGGAGATTCGGTAACTTGTGACCGCCCTCCTTAGCGGCATCGCGCATGCGGAAGAAAGCGTCGCTGATCAGGTCCTTTTCTTCTTCCGGTGAGTTATCCGGCTCCATGTTCTCGACCATACCCGTCACTCTTCCGCGACTGGGTTTTCATCCAGCAGTGAGATTCTCCCCTGCTCAGTCTGCGCCACCGTCACCGTGTGATGAGTGACAGAAGAATCCTCGACCAGTGCCTGAGGCAACTCCTCCCCCACCGCCGAGGTGATCAACACCTGCTCAGCCTGCTGCGCGATTTCCATGAGAGCTTCCCGACGATGCCGGTCGAGCTCCGCAAACACGTCGTCAAGCACCAAAATCGGGTCGGGTCCATCGGCCCGGAGCAAAAAGTACGCGCCGAGACGCAGCGCGAGTGCAAAAGACCAGGTCTCGCCGTGGCTAGCAAAGCCCTTGGCGGGGTCATTGCCGAGAATGAGGTCGAGATCATCGCGATGCGGACCAACGAGACAGGAACCGCGCTCAATCTCCGCGGTGCGGCGCTCCGCCATCTTCGTCAGCAGCAGTGCCTCGAGCAGCTCCGGTTCGCTGGGCAATGGCCCGCCATCCAGACTGTCGACCTTCGGCGCATAGGCAATCGTGGCTGGGCGCGAGTGCGGGGCAAGCGTGGCATAGGCCTCGCTGACGTGTTCCGACAGTTCGGCGATCAAATCCATGCGCGCAGCCATTAACGCCGCTCCCACCTGCGCCAATTGCGCATCCCAGGTATCCAGCGTGCTCAGTGCGGCCTGCCCCTCCGAGGAAGAATAGCCACGGCGCAGCGTCGAGCCCGCCGACTTCAGCAGCGCATTCTTCTGACGCAAAATCTTGTCATATTGAATGCGGATACCGGCGGACAGTGGCCGTCGTAAAGCGAGCAAATCATCGATGTATCGGCGACGGGAAGCGGGCTCGCCCTTGACCAGCGTGAGATCCTCGGGCGAGAAAAAGACCGACTTGACGATCCCCAGCAGCTCCCGCGGAGACTTCAGCCGCGTGCGATTAATCTGCGCTTGATTCGCGCGATGCGGATTGATGAGCAGATGCGCCGTCAGCTCGCGGCCATCATTGACTGCCGTCGCCGAAATGCGTGCCGACGGGGTCCCCGAACGAACCAGCGGAGCATCCGTAGACACTCGATGCGAGCCGAGCGTGGAGAGATATCCAACGGCCTCAACAATATTGGTCTTGCCGTAGCCATTTTGCCCGGTAAATACGGTAATTCCAGGCGTGAACTCGACTTCCAACTCCGGCCAGGAGCGGAAGTCCCGCAAGGACAAATACCGAATGTGCATAGCCGCAAACTAGCCCGGCAGGCGCACAGGCATCAGCAGGTAAGTGAAGTCGGTCTCCGGCGTTGGGTAGAAGCCGTCCTCACCGAGCTCCGGGATAGCTTCCGGCTCTGGAATGAGAATCGCGGGACGCGACGGCTGCGTAAAGCCCAGCAGAACGCGGTGGGAGCGAACAGCGCTGAGCCCCTCGAGCAGGTACTGCGGGTTGAAGGCGATCAGAAGTGGTTCCCCATAGAAGTTGCAGGCCACAGTCTCTTCTGCGTGACCGACCTCGTCGCCATGAGCGGAAAGGACAACCTGGCCGTCGGAGAAGTCCATGCGAATCTGCGCACCGTGATCCGCCATCAGAGACACACGACGGATGGCATCCTGCAGCTGGTCAACACGAGCAACAGCCATGGAGGAATGCTGCTTCGGCAGCAGCGGACGGAACTTCGGGAACTCGGCGTCCAGCAGTCGCGTGGTAGTGCGACGAGGATCGGCGAGGATAGCCAGCAGACCTTCGGAGCCGACCTCACGATCATCAGATCCGTCGCCGAATGCCAAGGTCACTGGCTCGCTGGAAGTGGTATCGAGAGTGCGGGCAGTCTCCGCGAAGGTCTTTGCCGGGATGAGCAGCTTGGTCTCCCCCTCCGGGATCTGCTCCCACTCGAAACTGCGAACCGCCAGGCGGAAACGGTCGGTGGCAGCGAGAGTGACCTCGTTACCTTCGGTTTCCATCCGGATGCCGGTCAGCATCGGCAGCGACTCATCCTTGCCGGCAGCGATAGCGACCTGACCAATAGCCTCAGCCAACAGAGCGGCATCGACAGTGCCGGTAGCAGCCGGAGCTTCTGGTAGCTGAGGGTAATCCTCCAAGGTCAGGCTTGGTAGCTCGAAGCGGGAAGAACCACAGCGAACGATGACCTTCGTGCCATCAAAGTGCATCTCTACCTGCTTATTCGGCAGCTTAGAGACAATGTCAGAAACCAACTTGCCATTGACGGCGAAGCGACCGGGCTCATCGACCTCTGCGCTAATACGAATCTGAGTCGAGACCTCGTAGTCATAGCCAGCGAGCTGCAGACCATTGTCATCCGCGAGAAAAATCATGCCACGCAGAATCGGCTGAGTCGGGCGTGCAGGCAGGTTACGAGCAACCCAGCTCACCGCACCCGCGAGATCGTCCTTAGCCGCGCGAATACGGACTTCGGTCTGCTCCATCGTTCCTCCACCGGTATTGGATGTCTGTTATTAGCCGTCTTTTGTGTTGTCAGCACGCTATGTCAGCGCACATGACTGGAGTTACAAAGATTCCATCGTACAACTCTACTGCAGACTGCCAAAGACCTCACTGGCATTCTTGTAGTCCGTCTAGTGCTTAATCCTAGTTCTTGCTCGTTCTTGGCATTTATGAAGTTGTGCGCGAGAGGTTGCTTGCCAGAGGTTGTGCGCTGGCCCCCTTTTATCTAGAAGTTTCTAGAGATTTTTAAAGTCGGGAGTAGTAATAGGGGGTGTGCACATTGTGAAATTACATGATTCCCGCTGGTCTTCACTGATTTCGCGTTGTGGATAACCAGTGCGTCTAACTGTGGATAACTTGGGGTGTCTGTGGATAGTGTTCGGGCTTCATCTTTCATCCACAAAATTTACGAGTTGTCCACAGCTCTGTGCACGGAAAAACCGCAGTTAATAACAAGAATTCCGCACGCCGAGCCCAAGGTTTTTAAGCCGTGCCGCGAGCTCGGTCTCGAATGCGTGTAGTCAGGTCGTTGACCTGGTCCTTTGAGGGCTTCTTCTCCTGAATTTCCTTAACAATCTTGCGTTCAGCGTGCAAAACCGTCGAATGGTCACGATTTCCGAACTCCCGGCCAATCGACGGCAACGAAAGCTCAGTGAAGGACCTTGTCAAGTACATCGCGATCTGGCGAGCATGAGCGACCGGGCGAGTCTTACCCGGGCCCACCAAATCCGCAACCGTTAGGTCGAAGTACTCAGCGGTGGTGGAGATGATGATCTCCGGGGTAATCTGCACCTCGATTTCGTCGGCACCGAGGATCTCCTGCGCAAACTTCAAGGTCACAGGCTCATGAATCATGGATGCGTGAGCGCTAATCTGCAGTAGACGCCCCTCGAGCTCACGAATAGAAGACGAGGTGTTCTCCGCGATGTACTGGAGTACATCATGCGGAACGACCAAATCAGACAGCTGTGCCTTCTTCGACAGAATTGCGATTCGCGTCTCCAAGTCCGGGTATTGCAGATCCGGATTGAGCCCCCACTGGAAGCGGGTACGAAGGCGATCCTCCAGGGTCTTAAGCTCGCGTGGTGGGCGGTCCGACGACAGCACAATTTGGTGATTGGACTGGTGCAGGGCATTGAACGTATGGAAGAACTCTTCCTGTGTACCTTCCTTGCCCTCCAAGAACTGGATGTCATCGATGATGAGCATGTCCAAATCGCGGTAGCGACGCTTGAAGGATTCCTGGGCGTCGTCACGCACGGAATTAATGAAGTCGTTGGTGAACTCTTCCGAAGAAACGTAACGAACCCGCAGGTTAGGGTACAAATGCTTGGCGTAGTGACCAATGCCGTGGAGCAGGTGCGTCTTGCCAAGACCCGAACCGCCGGAGATAAACAGCGGGTTGTAGGTGCGCCCCGGAGACTCTGCAACAGCGACGGCGGCTGCGGCGGCGAACTTATTCTGCGGACCAATAACAAAGGTTTCGAAGGTGTAGTTCGGGTTGAGGGTGGGCTCCTCGAAAGGCATGCTCATCTCGGTTGGAGTGCCGTGGCTCTCGGAGCGGAAAGGACTTGTGACCTGGCGCTGATCAGCAATAGTCATCGGATTCTCGGCAGATGAGTGCGAAAGCCCCTGCGCCATTGAATCCACTGCGTCCATCGATCGGTGCTGTGACTGGGCACTCTGCTGATTATGGACATTCTGCTGGTGTGTCTGCGGCACCTGTGGCGTCTGCGTCGATCCCTGGTGCTGCTCGTGGCGATTGAAGTCATTCGCATCTGCACTGGGGAACGGGTAGTTGCGGCCAGATTGCTGTTGGTGCTGCTGGTTTGGCTGTTGACGCTGAGCCTGCTGCGGACGCGAAGCTGCAGATGGCATCTGCCCCGAGTGCTGTGCAGATGGTTGAGTGGTCTCTGCTGCCTGGCTATCTTCAGCGTCGTCAGCAGGATCGGCAACGGTGATGACCGTTTCCAACTCCTCGCCGGTCAGCGAGGCTAAGACGGCCTCGATAATGCCCTTGAGCTCTTCTTTTACCAGTGCCTGCACCACTGGCGATTGAGTGCTGAGCAGGAAAAAACCTGGAAAGTCACCAGTGTGCGTCACTGACCGCAGCAGTGCCTTGTGTGGCGGGCGTAGTGGTGCAATGCCCAACTCCGGCGCACCTTCTGGTGAAGTCAGGATAGAAACGACCTGCTCCCAGAGTCCACCTGGCAATTCTGGTTGTTCGCTCACTGTGTGAATGTCCTTTTACATGTTTACGTTCATCAAATTTATCGAGGCGACCTGTTTTTGTGGAGTGTTTTTGGCATGGCGAGAGCGCCATATCTGCCCATTTGGGGGCTATTTCTTGTAATTCGCCCTGTGGGGTGTTTCTACACAAGGTGCTATACGCCCCGAGCAGGACTTCCACATGTTTGTCCACACCTGTGGATAAACCTTGTCGCTAATTGACTAACAGTTTATCCACAGTTTGCCCACAATGAAAAATAGCCCCCTAGTCTGCGTTTACCTAGGTAAACACGTTATTTCCCCTGCTCGCTGTGATTCATGGTGTGGAAGTTATCCACAGCTGATGGGATAAACGCCCTGTGGATTGCAGTGCATAGGTTAGTATTTCCACAGGTCAACATCGGTACCGTCGGAAAACTTGGAAAATGATTCTCCAGGTAAATCCGGCGTGTTGATTTGAATTTCTCGCTCGATTCGACGTAACCTATCTGGGTGTTTCATATCCATTGAGATATGAGTCCGAGCTTGTGCTTGGACCCGACAGAACGCATGTAGCTTTCAATCTGTCGGTAAGTAATTTTTCCGTGCATCACGGGAATGCGTCAGACGCATCGCTGCCTCGCACTCGAAGCGAGGAGTTTACTGCGGTGTGTTCAGCGTGGACTCGTGGTCGTTTGAGTTTCAAGGAGTGTCAACCGTGTCGAAGCGGACGTTCCAGCCGAATAACCGCCGTCGTGCACGCGTGCACGGCTTCCGTACCCGTATGCGTACCCGTTCCGGTCGCGCCGTTGTGGCAGCACGCCGCAGCAAGGGCCGTGCCCGCCTGTCCGCTTAAGTAAGAGGACACCGATTTCGGTGCTCCCTCAGAGCAATAAGCTGCGTTCTTCGCGTGACTTCACGGTCACCGTACGACGTGGACGCCGAATCGGACGCAAGACGTTGGTCTTGCATATTCGTGACACCGCCGCTTCTGGCGGTGAAGATAAGACCGATACGCAGATTGCCAGGTTTGGTGGTCCACGTGTCGGTCTTGTCGTATCTAAAGCTGTGGGCAACGCCGTGACTCGTCACGCTGTATCCCGCAAGCTCCGCCATGTTATGGCTGCGGCCGCGCAGGATCTCCCGTCCACTATGGACATTGTCGTTCGCGCGCTGCCCGCTTCTGCCACAGCCACCAGCCAGGAGCTGTCCCACGATGTGCAATCGGCACTCGCTACATACGAACGTCGGCGCTAATTCGCTTGACGACGGCCCCCTCGCCCAGGCCCCCGGTGCACGTGTGGCTGAGAGGGCGATTCTCTTCTACCGCCGCCGTATCTCTAATCTGAAGCCAACGAGCACATGTCGTTTTGAACCGACGTGCTCCGCATATGGTCTTGAGGCCGTGCGCCGCTTCGGAGCTATTCGTGGCCTGTGGCTGACTCTCCTGCGTATCTTCCGTTGCGCACCCTGGCATCCGGGCGGCTGGGATCCAGTTCCAGCTACATTCCCCGGCCTGGGTTCGTGGTTAAAGCGAATGCACAGGTAACCTCTAGTAATGCTTAGCCTTTGACCGGGCTTTGTAGACGAAGGCGCGAGTGCGCTGCCCCCTAAAGAACGGAGTGATCTTAGACCGTGCTCAATTTCGTGTATGGGCCGATTTCGGCCATCCTGTGGTTCTGGCATAAGGCCTCAGGTTTCCTATTCGATCCCTCCTCGGGTATCTCGTGGGTGCTGGCCATTATTTTGCTTGTGGTCACCATCCGTATCCTCCTGTTTAAGCCGATGCTGAACCAGCAGCGTTCTGCCATCAAGATGCAGCAACTCGCTCCTGAGATGCAGGCGATCAAGGAGAAGTACAAGAATGATCAGCAGGCTCAGGCTCTTGCTATGCGCCAGCTACAGAAGGAAATGGGTGTCAACCCGCTCGGCGGCTGTCTGCCGATTCTGGTTCAGATGCCTGTGTTCATCGGTCTTTTCCACGTGCTGCGTTCGTTTAACCGAACGGGTACGTCGGGCAATGCGCTCGGCATGTCGGTGGAGCAGAATTGGAATACGCCTAACTACATCTTCGGTGTAGATGAGGTGCGGTCCTTCCTCCTGGCTCGTGTGCTCAATGCTCCACTGTCCAGTTCGGTTGGAATGGGTGAGGATCAATACGCAGCCTTTACCGTGCCTGGTACGCCTGCAGACTTCACCCGCATGGACATCATGATCGTTGCTATCCCGCTGATTGTTGTCGCGGCACTGGCAACGCACTTCAACGCTCGTATGTCTGTTGAGCGCACGCGTGCCCGCCAGGAAGCCGGTCTGGTGAAGCGCCAGGAAGGCCCTATGGGGCAGCAGATGGACATGATGAACAAGATGATGCTTTGGTTCTTCCCAATCATGATTCTTGTTACCGGTGCTTTCTGGCACATCGGTCTTCTTGTCTACATGGTGACTAACAACGTGTGGACCTACTTCCAGCAGCGCTACATCTTTGGCAAGCTGGATGAGGAAGAGAAGGAAGCTGTCGCAGCCAAGAAGGCTGCCAAGCGCGAGGCACAGGAGAAGCTCGCTCCGAAGGTTGGCCAGAAGCCAATCAACCCCAAGAAGGGAGGCAAGCGCCAGGCAGCGCAGAAAGCGCAGCAGTCGCAGTCTGGTGAGGCTTCTACTGCGAACAAGGCTTCTAGCCACCTTCCGGATGGCAATTCGGCGAAGGGACAGCAGGGTCCGGCTTCCAAGCCGGCGCCGGGACAGAATCCCGCGAATCGGAAGAAACGGAAGCGCAAGAAGAAATAGCTGAAGTAGCACTGCGCTTCGTCTACATAAGTTAATTAATCAGAACGCCCCGTATTTGCTGCGGGGCGTTTTTGTTTGCCTTAGTCCCCTCCCACGCAAACAACGTCGCTGTTATTACAGATCTGTAATTTTCTCTGGAGTCTCGAGTTTGGCATCCATCCCCAGTCAATGTTTCACGTGAAACATCGTTGTTGCACTGTCGTACACTAGGGGTGTTGAAAAGCTCGACGAGTGACGGCACAGCTGCCCCATTGGAAAGGTTAGAGGAACTGTTGAGTAACTCCGCGAAAGACGTCGATAAGCAAGAAGCCTCCGCAGGTTTGGTCGATGCAGATCTGCGTTCGGTGATAGATACCGTGTTTGGAGACAATGCCGATCGGGCATACCGCTACCACTCATGGTTGGCCGAGGAGGCGACAGTCCGAGGTTTGATTGGACCACGTGAAACTCCAAAGCTGTGGGATCGGCACATTATCAATTCTGCGGTAGTTGGAGAAGCGATAGGCAAAGGGCTTGTAGTTGCGGATATTGGTTCGGGGGCTGGCTTGCCCGGCATTCCGCTTGCTCTTGCGCGACCGGATTTGAAGGTGGTTCTTGTGGAACCATTGCTGCGCCGTACAACCTTTTTGAACGAAGTTGTGGAAGATCTTGAGCTGGACAATGTAACGGTAGTTCGCGGGCGTGCTGAGGAGAAAGTGGTTCGCGCTGAGATTGGCCAAGTGGATGTCGTCACCTCCCGCGCTGTTGCCCCTCTTGGGAAGTTGGCGGGATGGTCGCTTCCTTTAGTTAAATCCGGAGGCGCGATGGTTGCACTGAAGGGTGGAACTGCCCAAGAGGAAATCGATCGGGATGCAAAGCTTATTGCTAAGGCGAAGGGAATTAATCCCCGCGTCGTAGAGGTCGGCGGTTCCGTGTTGGGAACTTCGACGTACGCCGTGATTATTCAGAAGAAGTAGGCTGTAAGCCCCGCTCCCCCAACTCCACTGCGGATTCGTTTGTGTTCTGGTTTCGGCATTGAGGCGCGTAGTGCCGTCGGGCTAGAGTGGGATAAGTATCGCGGTATGGCAAAGTCCTAGCGACCAAGGTGGATGTTTCACGTGAAACATTCCACAATCGTCGGCGTCTAACGGTTGTTGGGGCTTGATGATTACGCTTTTGCAGATAGTTACTAAGTTTTTATTCGCACTCCAGTGGCCATGATTGGTGATTGCTGTGCTTGTAAGGGGAATAGTTAATGAGCCGGAAGTCCTGGCAAGACACACCCATCGCTGCGGCAGCTCAACGGGCAGCGCAAGTTAAGGCCCCGAACCGTTTATCGCTTCCACGCCCCGAACGCCCGCGCCGTATTACTATCGCCAACCAGAAGGGTGGCGTGGGCAAGACCACTTCGGCAGTCAACATCGCGTCGGCGCTCGCGCGGCATGGTCTCAAGGTGCTAGTCATCGATAATGACCCGCAGGGAAATGCTTCTACGGCCCTGGGGATTGAGCATGTTTCCGGGACCCCGTCGACGTATGAGCTTCTAATTGGCGAACTACAGATTGACGATGTCATCCAGCGTTCCCCTGAATCTGAGAATCTCTTTTGTGTGCCAGCGACGTTGGACTTGGCGGGCTCCGAGATTGAGCTGGTCTCGCTCCTGAACCGTGAGCGCCGACTTCTCGATGCAGTGTCAGATCAGTACCTGATTGACAACGGCTTTGACTTTCTCATTATTGACTGCCCTCCTTCGCTCGGTCTGTTGACTCTGAATTCGATGACTGCCGCCAACGAGGTTTTGATTCCGATTCAGTGTGAGTTTTACGCCTTGGAGGGTGTGACTCAGCTGATGAATAACGTGCAGATGATTCGTCAGCATCTCAATCCGGAGCTACATATTTCTGCTGTGCTGCTCACTATGTTCGATGGCCGCACCAAGCTTTCGGAAGAAGTTGCCAATGAGGTTCGTAACTACTTCGGTGAGGTTGTGCTACGTAATCTCATCCCTCGATCCGTGAAGGTATCGGAGGCGCCGGGATATTCGCAGACCGTAATTTCCTACGATCCAGGGTCTCGGGGCGCAGTTGCTTATCTTGACGCCGCGAAGGAATTGGCAACGCGTGGCGACTATTCCGCAGTTCCGGGTGGAAGTGCGATTGGGCAAAAACCAGCTTCCTCCCCTACCCCGTCCAATTCCACTGAGACAAATTAAAGCCACTAGGAGTAGTTACCGATGTCGAATCAAAAAAAGGAGAACCGCAAGGGAGGGCTCGGTCGCGGTATCGCCGCGCTGATCCCAACTGCTCCGGCGGCTAACCCCTCGGTAGGTGAGAGTGCCGCGGATATTATCTTCGGTCCCCGCCGTACCCAGGGGACGAAGCAGCCTGGAAGTAGCGGAGTTGCCGACGTACTGGGGGCAGCCGCGACGGGATCCGGCACCTCGTTGACTGAAGGCAAAAACGCCGGAAAATCTGCAAAATCCGGCCAGAGCAAACCTCATACCAATGAGGCGCAGAAACGTCACAGTGACGATAAGGTTATTGGTAAGTCTAGTGATGTTTCACGTGAAACATTGCCCTCGACGACGTCGGGAGCAGCGGACCATGGCAGCGCCGAGGCTACCGATGTTGACGCTTCGGCCGCAAACGAGTTTGGCGCGACCTATCGCGAGATCAACTTGAAGCTGATCACGCCGAACCCGAAGCAGCCACGAGAGGTCTTCGATGAGGAGCCCCTAAATGAGCTCGCTCACTCTATTCGTGAGTTCGGTCTATTGCAGCCGATTATCGTACGACCAATCTCTGAGGATAGTCGTGCGGCCGCACTCGAGGCAGCGCGCAAGGAAGATCCGAACGCGCCGCAACCCGAGTTTGAAATCATCATGGGTGAACGTCGCTGGCGTGCTTCTCAGCGAGCTGGGGTCGACACGATTCCCGCCATCGTTCGCGATACTCCAAACCAGGACATGCTTCGCGATGCCCTACTAGAGAACATCCATCGCGTTCAGCTGAACCCACTCGAAGAGGCCGCTGCGTACCAGCAGCTACTCGAAGAGTTTGGTGTAACTCAGGCAGAGCTGGCGGATCGAATCGGTCGCTCGCGGCCCGTTATTACCAACATGATTCGACTCTTGCAGTTGCCGGTGGAGGTACAGCGACGAGTAGCGGTCGGTGTTCTGTCGGCTGGTCACGCACGTGCCTTGCTTGGAGTTAAGGCAGGTAAGGAAGAACAGCAGCGCCTCGCCGAGCGAATTGTTGCTGAAGGACTATCCGTCCGTGCGACCGAAGAAGCAGTGACATTACTCAATGCCGGCGAGCGACCGAAAAAGCAGCACCGTGAGCCCACTCCGCAGCCGGAGGTCCTTCACAATTGGGCTGACCGCCTGTCCAATTCTTTTGATACGAAGGTGACTGCCCAGATGGGCAAGCGTAAGGGCAAAATCGTTATCGAATTCGGCAACCTCGAGGACTTTGATCGCATCATGTCACTGATGCATCTCGACGAAGAGTAAACCCGGTTACTGTGACTGAAGTATTCATCGAGAAAATTTCGCTGGCCGACATCGAGGGAATCTATCCAGAGACGATGTTAAGCCTGTTTTGGGAACAGGGCATGGAGCATATCCGTACAGCAACTGCCCTACCCCAGTTCTCGACTGAGCCGCGCGAACCTAATTTGGACCCCAGCACGCCAGAAGAGGATGAAGCGCCTAACGGTGATTTAAAGCATTCGGACGGCCAACCCCCTACTCGGCCAGGCGGAGCTAGTGAAAACCTCTTAAATGGCGATTTAAGCCCTGATTTAGCCGCCCAGGTGCGCTTGGAGAAGGAAGCATGGCTCAATACCGTCTACCTTTCCTGGGGACCGTGCGGATATTCGCTACGACGAAAGCCACCGGCATCACTTATCGATGGGAAACCTGAGACCGTCGGCACGCTGCTCTTTGCTCCGCCACGCTTCTGCCCGACGACATTTTCCATGCCTTCCGGACCAATATCGCCGGATGCGATTGCGCTGACGAGTCTGCATTACAACGCTTTAGAGGTTGACGATGACATGCTCCGCGTGCTCATTGTGACCGCTCTGCACAAGCTCGCGCTGCGCGGGATTTCAGCGGTAGAAGCGTTTGGTTGCAGTGGCACGGCGGATTCTATGTCGGCATTTACGCCGTCGTCGCCAACGCCTGACGACGGTACGGAGAACCTAATCGCTGATTTCGAAGCGCAACTTGAAGAAAAGCTAAATCCTAAGCCGTGTATTTCAGATTCGTTGGCGGCGATTAACCATAACGCCGGTGATTTGATTCGTACGCGAACCCTTCTTGACTCCGGGTTTCGGGTGGTCACTCCACATCCGATTCATCCGAAACTCCGTATCGAGTTGGATGCGGAATTGGATTGGGACGAAGAAATCGGCCATGCGTTGGATCTAAGTGCGAAAGAACCCTTTATGCGCTCAAAGCTGTTCAGTCTTTAGCGCCGGGTTTGATTGATCAGCCGTGTTTAGGCTTTTTCCTCTTCAATCAGCTGCGCAAAGCTGTAAGCGCCGGTCATTGGCTGCTGCTCTTCATCGCCCAGGTACAGACGCTTTACAGCGACAACGATAGATTCGGCAATTACGTCACGCTGATCTGGGGAAGAAAGAATTGCGACGTCATCCTCGTTGGTCAGGTAACCAACGGCGACTTCCACCGTGGGCATCCTGGTCAGACGGAGGAGATCCCAGGTACGGGCGTGCGAGCGGCAGTCTACCAGGCTCGTACGGGCAACAATCTCTCGCTGGATAAGGCCAGAGAGCTGTTCGCCCAGAATGGAGTTGGAGCCCTTCATCGAGCCAAAGTAAAAAGTCGCAATACCGCTGGCGCGGTTGTTGTGATAGTGGTCGGCCTGCAGGGAGATGAAGACGTCAGCGCCAAATGCGTTGGCCATCTCAGCGCGATCCTCGATGGACGGATTGTCGGTACGAGGACGAGACAGAATAGTCTCTGCACCTGCCGCGACAAGGCGACCCTCAATGCGAGAGGCCAAATCCCAAAGAATCTCTTCTTCAGAAATCTGACCGTAAGGGCCGTCGACCACAATGCCGGGCTCCCCTGCCCCAAGACCTGGATCAATGACAATGCGCTTTCCAGAGAGCTTCGGCCCCATCGTGCGCAGTATTTCCTTCTCGTGGAAGGCGTTTACAGAGCCACCAGTAACCCTCCTGCCCAAGTAGCTGAGCGCCCGGAGAGTAACGGGACCACAGATACCGTCGGGCTCCAGCCCGTAATTGAGCTGGTATTCACGTACAGAGGCATCGGTCTTCGGGCCAAAGTGGCCGTCTACTCGGGCATCGTGGAAGCCGAGTTCCTGCAAGGTAGCTTGGAGAACGCCTACGTCCTCACCGGTCATTTGTGACAGTGGATCGTAGGACAGTACGCGGGTGCCCAGAGTGTACGAGGCTTCTCGCAGTAGGCGCAGGGTGCTGTCGCGGATGATCCCGTCGGCATAGACACCGCGGGACTGTTGGAACGCCAGGAGAGCGTTGCGCATATCCTCATCAAAGAGGTCATCGTCACCAGACCACTGAGGCGAGTTCTCCTCCGCGGCTGAGCCCTCCCAATTGGGCAGAAGCCCAAGACGAGCCAGGGTAGAACGTACCTCGGCTACACGAGGTGACCTATCGCCCACCTTCAGAAACTCTGGCACGAAAACTCCCTTCCGAACTCCACAATTATGTTTAGGCCGTTGTGGGTCCTCACAACACTTAATCAGTATTACTGGCCAGTGAGCTAAACGAAACTTCAGTTAAGAAATCTCGCGCACTCTCAGAGGATATGGTCAGCAATACCTCTCAAGTTGGCGGCAACCTGGTTCCTTCACGGTATTAAGGAAGACGTAAACCGCCATTTCCAGCAAGATTACCAGGTCGCAGGCGCGAATTGATTGTTACGAGGGCGCGTCGGCTAGCCCGACGGCAGAACCCCAGGACTAACTCTAAATCACAACCACAACTTCAGTCACATCATAATGGGGTGTGTCCAACGAAGGTGGCAATAGCGAAGTGGCGGGTGGGCAGTCGTAACCTCGTATCGGATAAGGAGCAACCCCAAGTTCTTTTAAAGGTGCTTTTCGATGAGCGACGTGATTTCGCCCTTCGGGCGGACTCCGCGAATCTCTTCGACCTTCTTGCCGTCCTTGAATAGGAGCAGGCTTGGGATGGACATGATCTGGAACATGCCAGCCAGTGCACGCTCCTCATCAACGTTGACCTTGGCGATGACGGCCTTGCCATCGAGCTCGGTCGCAACCTCGTCCAAAACGGGAGCAATCTTCTTACACGGGCCACACCACTCTGCCCAGAAATCAACAAGCACCGGCTTATCGGATTCGAGGACATCGGACTTAAAGGTGTTGGCGGTGACGGTTACCGGAGCCATGAAATTCTTCTCCTTAGAATGAGCTCGTTTGAGTTCTTAGTGGTTTTGTTTTGTGGTCTTGATTCTAATTTTTCAACCTAGCTTCTTCAGCCTCGCGTACGGATTTGGCGCTCAAGGCGTCAAAAATTAGGGCTTCCGGTGGTGCGAGTGAAGTACTAAATTGTTAATTAATGGTGTTCTTGAGAACGCTGCAAGTGCTCGATGAGTACGGGGCGTACCGGGCTATAACACGTCCTGCTGCGCCCTGATTGAGCTACAGCTAACAACAATTGGGCTTACCGGCTATCGGATATTCCCCATAGTTGGATATCTGCAATCGTAGGGCTTATCCAACAATTGCGATACCCCAACTATTAGGTGTTTATCCAGCTAGTGCGACTGCCCTGCTGTCAGCTACCGAGCAACAGTTTCCAAGTAGTGCTCAGCATCCAGCGCAGCCTTGCAGCCAGAACCAGCGGCGGTAATTGCCTGCTGGTAATGCGAGTCAACAACATCGCCCGCCGCAAAGACGCCCTTGAGAGAGGTCTGGGTGCTCGGAGCGGCTACCTGAATGTAGCCATTCTCATCGCAATCCAGCTGATTGCGAACCATCTGCGAACGTGGCTCGTGGCCAATTGCTACGAACATGGCAGTCACATCCAGGACGGACTTCTCACCAGTGACGGTGTCTTCCAGCTCGAGACCGGTAACCGAACCCTTGTCCTCACCAAGAACCTGGGACACAACCTTGTTCGTCGCAAAGCGAATCTTGTCATTGTTCTGCGCGCGCTCGACCATGATCTTCGACGCACGGAACTCATCGCGGCGATGGACAATCGTCACCGAGCGGGCGAACTTGGTAAGGAAGGTTGCCTCTTCCATTGCGGAGTCACCGCCGCCGATGACGGCGATATCGTGGTCGCGGAAGAAGAAACCATCACAGGTGGCACAAGCGCTGACACCATGACCAAGCAGCGCCTGCTCACCCGGAGCACCCACATAACGCGGAGCGGCACCGGTTGCCAGGATGACAGCGTGAGCCTTGTGCTCTTCTTCGCCAACCCAGACAGACTTGATATCGCCGGTGAGATCCATGCGATCGACAATCTCCATGCGCAGGTCAGCGCCGAAGCGCTCTGCCTGTGCGCGCATCTGATCCATCAGCTCTGGGCCCATGATGCCCTCGGAGAAACCTGGGTAGTTCTCCACATCGGTAGTCGTCATAAGCAGGCCGCCAAACTCGATGCCCTCGAACACCACAGGCTTCAGGTCGGCACGGGCTGCGTAGGTGGCAGCCGTGTAACCGGCGGGACCGGAACCGACGATGATCAGGTCGTGAACGATATCGCTCATGAAGACTCCTATAATTTTTATCTCTCACATCACATGGCGCACAGTGATGCTCAGTAGTAAGCAAATTTTTCAGCTCCGGGAAAGAAATTACCGGAACCAGCCACCTCAACCAACGTGAGGTTAGCCATCTCTATTCCCCCAGCCTCTCCCCTGCTCCGCAGTTGTTAGGCCACCTGCACTTCTTCCAATTGTCGCCGAAGCGTACGACGCGCCCGCGCCCGCCGAGACTTCAACGTCCCGCTCGGCTGCCCAATACTGCGAGAGGTCTCCTGCAGCGAATATCCAAAGATGTCCAAGTACAGCAGGGCATCCCGTTGATCCGTTGGCAGCTGCTCCAATGCGGCGGCCATAGTCACACGTAGCGGAACATCCGGGCAGGGAATCGGCTGTGAACTCATAAACGTCTCAAAATCCTCCTCCTTATCGCAGAGAGGGATCTCCCCGAAACGACCGCGGTTGTGGTCAATACACGCATTCTTCACGATGCACGTCAGCCACGTCGCCACCGTCGAACGCCCGCGAAAATTCGCCGCCCCCGCAATTGCCCGCGCCAGCCCCTCCTGTACCCCATCCAAGGGATCGAAATCATCCCGACGATAGCGCCGCGCCATCGCTACCAACTGCGGATAATAACGCCGTGCCAACACCGCGAACGCGCGACGATCCCCCGCCAGGTGCGCCTTCAATAATTCACGATCGACCTCGTCCGCAGATGCATGCTTTTGCATACCGACGACGCCACAATCCCCCAGTCGCCGACCCATGCGGGCCTTACGGTGACTGTCCCCAATTCGATTTCTTCCCCCAAAGTTCATGGCTCCTATGCAAACACGAAACCCGCGCTCTCCGCTTGGCAAAACTGCCGTGGAGACCGCGGGCTGTGGATGAATTTCAAAACGTCCCAGTAGCTGTGGATAACTTGGGACAACTTGAACTGTTGCCACCTAAGGCAAGCTCAGAGCGTTATTCCGTACCACGCACCTGAATGTCGCCAATAGCAACTGGCAGCAACGAATCCGGAGATTGCTCAGCCAGATTGCGGTCGCCGACAAGTGGGTTGTCCGCATCGGAATTCTGCGACTCAGCATCTGTATCAGCATCTGTATCAGCGTCAGTGTCTGAGTCGCTGTCGGCTACCGCTTCCGCAGCCGTCGGCAAGCCGGAGATCCAGACAACAAGGTTCTTCCACTCAGTGTCGCGGCTATCGATTTCGATGGTCGTCGTACCTGAGGTGGCAGTAGCGCTTCCGAGAACCGTTGTGTCATCCAAGTTCGTCGAGTCAGCATCTCGTAGGCCGCGAACTTCAATGTGCGCGCCCGGGGTCGCCGCGACCTTAAGCTCTCGAATGGTTGCCGGTTCATCGAGAGTGACCCGAATACCAACGCCAGGTTTGAAGTCCTCTGGGCGATTGCCGAACTGGCTGAGGTAAGTCGAAGTTACCCAAAAGCTTTCCTCGTCATTATCGATGGTCAGCTCAGCCATGTCCGGATTGTCTGGACCGGCTGCCGGGTTGTCGCTGTCGGCCTGCCACTCGTTAGCGTCGGCAAGCGAAAGCGTCGTGATCGGAGCCGGGCCGCGTCGTACCGACTCGGAGTTAATCGGTGCGTCCGAGGAACGGTTAACCAGACCAAAGATGCCCGCGGCGACAAGTGCACCGACAATGACTACACCGACAACGACTGCGCCGGTGCTGAATGCGCGGGTGCGATTCTTGGTGTGGTGAGCGTTTGATTGGGCTGCACCGTCGGCATCGATGGATTCGCGCGCACCGGTGTCGGGGTCGATTGCGAGAAACTCCGAAGAGTCGGGGCCGAGCGCTGCAGTGCGGAAATCCTCCGCGAGTGTGCGAGCTGGCGACTCCTGTTGGTTGAAGCTCTCCGGGCGAACCTGCTTCGCGCGGTCGATGGCAGCAGAAATATCGGAGGGGATATTTGGCACGTTGTAGAACAGCTCGTCGATGACAGAAAGCAACGCGTTGTAGTCCGAACGTTGCGAGCTATCGGGCAAAACGACGGGGAAAGCGTCGTAGATGTGGCCGTCGCTGCTGATGCGCAATTGCCCAGGCTTGTTTGTCAGGCCAAGGCAACGTCCAGATTCGTGGGCGTCGGCGATTGTCTCGGCAAGTGATGCTACTGCGAGTGCCAGGGCATCCGGGTGGGCGGCCTGATCGAACCGCTCAATACCGATACTGCTGGTCCAGTCGGCGACGATGAGCACCTCGGTGCGTGTCTTCGCCACGCTATGAATGCGGGACATCCCGGTGCCGGCCAGGTCACGCAGCTCGTTGGTCGTCGTGGCAATCTTCTGGGCAGCAACCGATGGCGAAGTGTCGTAGTACGGCAGTGCAATCGTGTCGACGAAGACAAGTGCGACATCTGAGTTGTCGGGATCTCCCATATCCATGGCGCGCCACAGGCGCAGACCTGGGTAGGTCGCGACTTCAGAACGCAGACGGAAACGACCACCTGAGACCATCTCGCCGGGTACATAGCGGGTCGGGCGAGAACCCTGCGTCGGCATCGGCGGCAACAGCGGCGAAGCGGTGAAGCCCTCGTTTGCCAGACCCGTGGCCTCGCCAATCAGGTTCGACGGGGCAATCGAGAAAGCATCAGCGGCGAAGCCACGTTCGCGCTCCATATCCTCACGGTCGGCGACGGCATTGTCGGCTGCATGAGGCTGCGGAGCAAAGCGACGTAGACCCGGAATGCGGCCGAGGAAGCCACCCAGAACGCGGACCTCTTCCAATGGAGCCTGAGCGAGCACCAGGCCGGTACCGATGAGGAAGACCACGCCGGTGACGATGGTCTGCAGTAGCACACCGAAGGAACCGAAGAAATCGAACAGCACAAGGTCGGTCAATGCGAATGCGCCCCAAGCAACGGCGACACCGACAAGCGACGCCCCCAGTGCCCACAGCACGGTGTGGACGGTCGCCTTACTGTCCAAGTGTCCGAGAGTGCGGCGCAAGAGCAAGAAGCCAATTACTGCGCCGGCGACGAAACCGAAACCGTTGGCGGCACCGAGCAACACGACGACGGTCTCGTCGTCAGAAGCCAGACGAGGAGCGAAGAACGACAGAATCACCTTGACGGTGGTAATGCCGAGGATGATGAAAGTCGGGGTCCAGGCCTCTTCACGGGCGTAGAAAACGCGCAAGTGCAAAAGCACAATGGCGTATGGAATAAGCGAGAACGCCGAGAAGGACAGCGTCCAGCCGAGAATCTCTGCGGTTTCGCGGGGGAACTCCAGATACGCGAAAAGACCGACGGCGATGGGGCGGCCGAATGCGGTGAAGAAGGCAACGATCGGCACCAGCGCAATCATGGTCAGGCGGGTACCGATGGACAGATCGCGGACCACTGCCCCATCATTGCCGTCGGCTGCATTGCGGGACAGTCGCGGCATGATGGCGGTCAGCAAGGTAACGCCGATGATGCCGTAGGGCACCTGCAACAGCAGCCACGCCTGCTGGTAAATCGTCGGCGCGGCCTTGGAGGCAGTCGAGGCAATATTGGTGGTGATGAAGTAACCAGCCTGGGAAATTGCCACGTAGGTAATAATCGCGACACCCATGCCGGTGAACTGTTTGATGCGGTCGTCGATACCCCACAGCGGACGCAAATCAATGCCCGCGCGCTTGAGGTAGGGAATCATGATGGCTGCCTGAATGACGACACCCAGGGTGGTACCAAGACCCAAAAGCAGGATGTGCGGATCGGAGAGTGAACCGTCCGAATCCGGACTCAATTGGCCGGGCAGGAACAGATATAGCAAGAGCGTGGCAATGGCCACGACGTTGTTGGCGACAGGTGCCCACGCACCGGGTTTAAAGATTCCCTTGGTGTTTAGCACCGCCATGAGCAGCGCAAATATGCCGTAGAAGATAATCTGCGGCAATAGTAAGAACGCAAATGACGTTGCCAGCGGAACGTTGACCTTACCGGCCTCGTTAAGGCTCAATCTGGTCAACAGTGGCGCACCTATCACCGCCAGCACCGTCACCACTGCCAACAGCGTCATAGAGACAGTCAAGAGACGTCTAATGAAGGCGGCACCGTGATCTGGATCCTCCTTCTCCGCGCGCACCAACACTGGCACCACCAGAGAAGTCAGCACTGCGCCGAGGACGATTTCCGTAATCAGGTTCGGCAGTGTGTTGGCGACGTTGAAGGCTGAAGCCACAGCCGGACCCAGCGTCGCGCCGATGAGCAGGTTTCGCAAAAAACCCGTAATGCGCGAAATCAGGGTAGCGATTGCCATCGAGCCCGTGGAGGCGACGATGTCCGAGTTCGACTGTCCCTGATTTGCGTCCGCCGTCGAGCCTGCGGAGGAATCGCTGGAAGCGGTTGCTGTCGCAGTTGCCGCCTTTGCTGGCGATGGTGATGCCGATTCCGTCATCGCGTCAGTGGCGGTATCGGCATTTGCCTTATGGCCGGATACGCGAGTTAGGTCCGGGGCCGCTTCGGCCGGCTGAGATTCAGCCGTTGGCCGCGCCGCCGGAACCGGAGCCGGTGGCGCGGGGCGACGAATGCGGCCTCGAAGTCCAGATTTATGCGCGTCTGAGTCAGTCACATGTCCTATTGTTGCTTAAAAGGGGGTCTATTTCCGAAAGTACTGTGACCGTTTTGCGGCAAAAAACCCACCAACAGTGACGATGACGAGGGTCACGATAGCCAAAACCCCAACCGAAGCGCCCGATTGCACGGAAATACTCACTGATCGGGAAATGGGCGTGCCGCCAGGTGATTCGAGCCACAGCAACAGATTGTGGGAGTTGTCTCCACTATCCCGTGGCCGGTCTCCCTCTGGAGCATTGGTTGCCGGAGTGGATTCTGCATCATCACCCGACTTCGGAGTGAACTGAACAGTCACCGACCCCTTGGCGGGGATGGCGGCCTCATACTTCTCCTCCAACACCGAATCTCCAGCGCCGACGCGCACGAACGCGGGAACCGGCAGCGGCAGGCCATTACGAGCCAGCACCGCAATCGGCGACAGCTGCGTTGCGCGGGTGTAGACACCGCCGGGAGCTACCAACGTCACCGAATTGCGCAGGCGTCGATTCATAATCAGTGCCTGGTCGCTGAGTTCTTCGCTCCGCCGCTGCACGTCAGTTGACTGCAGCTGATTTCGCCGGCCGAGAGTTGTAAACGAGCGCAGCAAGTCGTGCCGCAGGGGACGGGTGAATTCATACCGTGTCAGTGCGACATTGGGATCGTTGGACATGATTGTGGTCAGGTCCGTGATTTCGCGGGAGGCCAGTTGAGCCTTCTCCACGAGCGTCTCACTCACTGGCGCGGGATCGGCAAGTTCGTCAATTGGAGTAACCGAGCCCGCATCCAGGTCGTGAGCTGAAGTGGTGATGGAGTCCATCAGCGGAGTCAGCTCAGCCAGGTTATCGTCCACGGCTTTCCGGACCGCGGCCATGAAATCTTCAGCGTCGCTAGCGCGTGGATCCCAACCGGACGGTGGTGCTGCCACCACAGCCGCGCGAGGGTCATCCGAATCAGTCAGTGATTGGAACAGAGTGCCAATCGCTGTCTGCATCCGTGCAGCCTCGGAGTCGATTCGGAAATCGTAGCGTCCGAGCAAATTCGAATACGCCACAGTCTGGGGAGACCGTCCTGTTGCAGCCAGAGAGGTTGTCAGTGCCCCAGGGAGGGCGAAGGCGCGGCTACCGTCGGCAAGCACGCCACTATGGCCGGGGCGCAGTGTCTGACCATCGGCGGTGAAGGCGGTGTTGTCTGCGACTAACACGGTGGTGTCGTGCGCGGCTTCGGGTGGAGTGGGCGAGGGTGGCATCGTCTCGCTGGTATCTACGCGGTTTTCGAATGCGCGCTCCGGGGTGGTCCCGTTCAGGGCCGTGGCCGCCGAGTACAGCGGGGCGCTTTCCGACGTCACGTATCCCTCGGCCGGCAAATAGAGGCCCGGCAGTGCCTGAACGTCCAAATGCTTGGCGATAGTCTGCCGACCAGCGGCGAGTGCCTCCATCGAAAGCTCGTGATCCCCCACGCGAGCCACGGCGCTGGCATCGGTGCCGCCCCACGGCAGTGACAGTGTGCAGGTGTCCTGTGTGAGATCGTGCAGCCGATTGAGCCAGGCGGCAGCATTGTCACTGGCGGGCATATGCGTGAGATTGGTGTCATCCGCGTTTCCCCAGGAATCCCGCAGTCGCGGAGAGGACTCCACAGGACTTGGGCGGCTGGTGCCAATCCAGTATTCGCGGGTCATCCTGGAGATTGCGTCGAGGGTCTCCGGGTCGATGGCGATGCAGGTCGATTCCCGCAACCTCTGCCCATCCGGGCCGGCAAAGCCCTTTTCCAACGAGGTGAGCAAACCGTCGAGGCGGCCACCGCGTTCGAGAGACTCGGCCAAAGAATTGTCGGTGAGGATGAGATTCGGCGACGAGGGTGCGTCACCGGTCTCACCGCCGACCAGTGGCACTGGCTGGCTGATGGGCCAAATCAGCGAAAACGGCACTGGGTCGCGGCGGGTGGGCGCATCGGAATTGTCGGTCTCATCGTTGTCGTTCTCATCACCGGCAGGCGGTTCCGGCTCATCACCTGCGGCTTGCGGATCCGTCACCGGTAGCAGTGCGCGTGTTTCCGCCAGCAGGCGGTCGATGTCATCTGCCGGTTGCCCGTTAGCATTGATGAGCAGCGGAAACGTGCCGGCTTCCGTGATGTCGAGTCCTTCTGGGGACGGTGCGGAGATAGGAACACTTAGCGTAACCTCACGCTTCTCCCCCGCTTTCAGCTCGATGGGGGCACTGAAGGTCCCAGCCACATCAAACACCGATTCAGGCTCAGCGAGAATCGTCCGCGCATCTGCAGAGGAAGCCAGTGCGCCGGCCCGCTGTGGGCGCAGCGCAACATTGCTGATATCCGCATCGGAGGTGTTGTGCACCTGCACCTTGATGGTCAGTGTCGAATGCAGAGCCGCGACATGCGGAGTGAAGCTGGTTATCGAAAGCCGAAGGGGGCCCTGTTCACCGACACGATTGGTGCCACTGCCCCACAACTGCTCATCTTGCGCAAAAGCTGGGGGCGCAACGGTCGTCGGCAAGCACAGTATGAGCGCTGCGGAAGCGGCCGTGACTTTACGAACAACATTTCTTGGCAACTGCAACCTGAACATGCGCAATCACCTCGGCGTCTGCCGGCCTGCTCGCTTTTCCGCGCGGGCGAGATCGGGCAGCAGATTGTGCGCGCGCCGGGCCAGTTTGCGTTCGTCAGCGTAGGCCAACCGTTCCACCAGGGTGTCTACAGGGACCCACATGACCTGGGTGACCTCGGGGTCTTCGTCGTTCAAATCGCCATCGACGTAGCGCAGAAGGTGATGGTGCACGGTCTTGTGAATCCGCGTGCCATCGGAGACAAACCAGTAGTCAATCACACCGAGCTCTTCGATGACCTCGCCGCGAATGCCCGTTTCTTCCCACACCTCACGTTCGGCGGTGGAAGCGAAAGCTTCGCCGGGTTCGACATGGCCCTTAGGCATCGACCACAGCAGGCGCCCGCGACGATCGTGCCGACCAATGAGCGCGACATAAATCCGTGACAGGTTGACCTTGCCGCCATCTCCGACCGCCTCGGCAAGCCCCGAGACGACCAGTCCGCCCGCCGAAGTCTCAATCGAGGTCTGCATCGGCGCTGCATTTTGCGCGCGCGACGAGTGCGCACGGCGATTGTTTGTGCGCTTCGTCTGTGCGTGACGACGGCGATTGGTCCTATCCTGACCGTTCTTACGGCCACCGCGGTTGTTCGACTGCTTCGAGGGTCGTGCCGACTTCGGTGATTTGGAAGATTTCTTGGCGCCACCGGAGTTTGGCTTGGCCTTTTGGGGGCCATTGGCACCGGAGCCACTACGTTTCGCAGAATTTCCGCTGGTAGTAGCGTTGCTAGTGTTGGTGGACGAGGAAACGCCACCCCTTCTGCGCGGTCGCCGACGACGTCGACGGCTCTTCGCCGCCGAGTTGTCATTGCGTACCACGTTGTTCATTCCACTTAGACTACCGGGTTTATAGGTATAAGCGGGTATTGTGTCGGTCGTGACACAATCGACTCCTTCAACGACAAATGGTGACCAGCCCGGAGGGACTACACCTCACGGTGCTACTCCGGCGACTGCTGACGCGGACCCACAGGTGCGCAGGACGGCAATGCTGGCAGTGGCGGATCAGGCAATCGCCAAGGAGTCGGAGATCCTGGATTCGCTGGCAGCTGCGTTTAGTGCAGCTGGCCATCGCCTGTACCTCGTGGGCGGTTCTGTGCGCGATGCTCTCTTAGGGCGACTGGGCGTGGATCTCGATTTCACCACCGACGCGCGCCCGGAGGTGACACGCGCAATCCTCGATGACTGGGCGGACATTGTCTGGGATACCGGCATTGAATTCGGCACACTCTCCGCGGAACGGCATGGCCGTCAGGTGGAGATCACCACCTTCCGCGCGGATACGTATGACCAGGTCAGCCGGAATCCGGAGGTCACTTTCGGTGACACGTTGGAGGGCGATCTAATCCGCCGTGACTTCCGCTGTAACGCCATCGCCGTGGAGCTCCACGGTGACGGCACCCGCACCTTCCTTGACCCGCTCGGAGGTTTCGAGGATCTTGTCGCGGGTGTGTTGGATACCCCGGGTGCGCCGGAGGTCAGTTTTGGCGACGACCCCCTGCGGATGCTGCGTGCCTGCCGCTTCGCATCCCAGTTGGGGTTCGATGTGGCACCGCGTGTGCTCAAGGCGTTGAAGGAAATGTCCAGCGAAATTGACCGCATCACGGTCGAGCGCATCTCCACCGAGCTGAACAAGCTCATCCTGGGTGCGGACCCAAGCCGAGGTATCGACCTGATGGTGGAATCGGGGTTGGCCGACCGCGTGCTGCCGGAGATTTCCGACATGCGCATGACGCAGGATGAACACCGCCAGCACAAGGATGTCTACCAACACTCTCTGCAGGTCATGCGGCAAGCTATTGACCAGGAAGAACCCGGTGAACCGGACCTCGTACTGCGCTGGGCGGCACTGCTGCACGACTGCGGCAAACCCGCTACCCGTGCCTACAACGAGCAGGGAAACGTCACCTTTTACCAGCACGAAGTGGTTGGTGCGAAGCTGGTGCGGCGCCGCCTTCGGAAACTGAAGTTCCCGAAGAAGACCAACCACGAAATCTCGCAGTTGGTCTACCTGCACATGCGCTTCCACGGCTACGGCGAAGGCAAGTGGACGGACTCGGCGGTGCGACGTTATGTCAACGACGCCGGAGATCTGTTGGAACGACTCAACAAAATCGTGCGGGCCGACTGTACGACGAGAAACCGTCGTAAAGCAGCACGCCTCGCACGAGCCTGCGACAGCCTGGAAGCGCGAATCAAGGAGCTCGCCGAGCAGGAGGACCTCGCACGCGTCCGCCCCGACCTGGATGGCAACGAAATCATGGAAATTCTGGACCTGAAGCCCGGCAAAGAAGTCGGACAGGCCTGGAATTACCTGAAAGAGCTGCGATTGGAGTCCGGTCCGCTGGAGCGTGAAGATGCTATCTTGGCGCTGAAGAAATGGTGGTACGAGCAGTCCGGTGAGCAGGCTGAAAGCGAAAGTGAGAGCTAATGGCATCGATTAATCCGGAAAATCTCTACGGCGACCGGCTTTTTACCAGCCTTGAGCGCAACGACCCGGCTGCCGGGATGCTGCTGCTCGCAGCACCCGGCATGCTCTCGCCGGAGTTTTCCCGCTCGGTGATTTTCCTTATTGAGCACGATGAACACGGCACCCTTGGTGTCGATCTCACGCAGCGTTCGCAGACGCCGGTGCACAATGTGCTCGAGCCTTGGGCGCCGCTGATGGCCAAGCCGCCGGTGCTCTACGTCGGGGGTCCGGTCAACCAGACACAGCCAATCTGCATTGGTGTGGTGCGAAATGGTGCCACCCTCCCAGAGGAGACCGACAGTATTACCGGTGCCCCGCTGATGGAACGCATCGCTCACAGGTTTGCGCTGGTCAACCTCGGTGCGGAGCCGGAGGGCGTACGCGACCGCATAGATGGCGCACGCATCTTCGCCGGTTACGCAGGCTGGGATCCGGGGCAGCTGGAAGACGAGCTCGAGCGCGGTGACTGGTACGTCGCCCCTGCCCTGCCCTCAGATGTACTCGCGCCTGCTGCCGCGGACATCTGGGGTGATTGCATGCGCCGTCAGCCCTGGCCGCTGCCACTGTATGGCACCTATCCCGTAGATGTACGTGACAACTAGATGAGTGAGCACATCAATACCGAAGGAAACAGGGCTGAAGGAAGTAGCGCCACAGGAAACAGCGACCGCAGCGACATAGCTGCCGGCATCCGGCAGACACTGCCCGTGGGCATGGGACTCATTCCGCTAGGGCTCGCATTCGGCCTGCTCATCGCACAAACTGGCTTTAGCTGGTGGTGGGCCCCCATCTTCTCCTTCGTGGTCTACGCCGGGTCGATGGAATTCCTCGCTGTCGGCCTGGTTATGGCGCATACGGGTCTGCTCGGCTGTGCCGTGACGTCCTTTATGGTCAACTTCCGCCACGTCTTCTACGGACTGACGTTCCCACGCGACCGGATACAGTCTCGTCTCGGCCGCGCATATTCCACATACGCGCTTACCGACGAGTCGTATGCCATCGTCTCTGCAGCAAATCCGACCGAAAAGATGTCGGGCCACCGACTGCTGACGATTCAGATTCTCTGCCAGTTATTGTGGGTGGGCTCCGGCATTGTCGGGGCGCTAACCGGCGCAGCACTGCCCGAGGGTATCCGCGGTGCCGAGTTCGCACTGGTGGCGCTCTTTACGGTGCTGGCCATGGACGCGTTTGAGACTTCTAAGGACTGGTCACTGCCCCTGTCCGCTATCGTCTGCACGCTGGTGGGCTGGCTGATTAACCCGAACCAGATGCTGGTTATCGGACTGCTGATGTACTTCGGCCTGCTGCTGTTGCGCGTGTGGTCACCGCGGGTGGATCGGGTGATGCGCATGACGTCGGCAAGCAATCAGCGTACGACGGAGGGAGAGCGAGCATGACCGCGATGCCCGATTCCGGCTATGTGCTTGCCGCGCTCTTTGCGATGGGTACGGTGACTCTTGCGCTGCGTGCGCTGCCGTTTGCATTCGTGCGCACTCTGAAGGGGTCTCCCCTGTTCGAGTTCCTCGGCACGACCATGCCGGTTGGAGTCATGGTGGCGTTGGTTGCCTACACCGTCTTCGGGCGGCTAGGACTCAGCGGTGAGAGTGGCGACCCCGGCGCTGCCTGGGCCGTGCCCGTAGCGCTGGCCGTCACCGTTGGCCTGCACTGGTGGCGGCGCAACACCGTGATTTCGATTTTTGTAGGCACGGCGCTGTATATGGTCCTCGTGAACCTTGTCGCGTGAGGTGCGCTGTGTGTGGGACGGTGCCAGCGGACCAGTGGCTAGCGGCAGTGGCTAGAACTGTGCCGGTACCTGACCAGTGAAGTCCGGTAGTCCCGGAATCTGGGGCAGCTGCGGGGATTCCGGCAGATTCAGTAGTTCGCCGAGATTTGGGCTCTCGGGCAGGTTCGGGACGCCTGGGATGTCCGGCAGCGATGGAGTGCCCAGCGTGCCGTCGAAGGCATTCTGAACATCGCTGGTGTGAGTTTCCTTCGTGCCGTAGGTGTTAGCAGCGACGCTGAAGTCAGGTCCAATGGATGCCGAGGCGTGAACGCTCTGGCGGTCATCGGACCAACCCCACTTTGTGCCAATAACACCCGGCAGCGTGGCGGTGCCGTAATCCTGACGGTAGTCATCCGCTGCCACAGGTGACGCGGTGCTCATAGCAACCAGAACCGGGTCAGAAGTGTTCTCACGCTTCTTGGCCTCCAGGAACTTCACAGTGTCCGCGCTGGACGTAGTTGAATTTCCCCAGTGACCTGCATCGTGGGTGTTGCTGAGGCCGTATTCACGCGCAGTGGCGTTGATGGAATCCGGGTAACGGCCATAGAGCTCACTGGCGATATTGTCATCGGAGTAGCGAATCATCTCTGTGGCCTTCGCCTTGTCCGCTTCTGTGCCATGTTTGAAGACGTAGTCCGCAATGTAGAGCTTGACAATCGAAAGCCCCGGACGAGCTTCATTCTCGTTCGCCGTACCGTAGTGCGTGCCACTTGGGGTGTGGGTAAAGCTGATCTGGGTTCGCCCCGGAGCATCAATAGTGCCCTGCGGAGTCAGTTTTGGCTGCGGAGCCGCAGCGACGTTTCCAGCTGCCAGCGGAAGGCTGGTGACAGCGATGACACCGGTAAGACCCATGCGAATCGCGCGGGAAGGCCGTGGAGTAAGACGATGACGAGCGTTCATAACAAAAAACCAATCTACACGCGCAGGTGACCGACGCGCTGCCAAGCTGGATCGTAAGCGGTATCGATGACATGCTCTCCCTCGGTCCACGTCTCCGCAACAGCTTGCAGACCCGCCTCCGCATCAGATGCCGGGTCAATAAAGAAGTGCATCAGAGCCATGCCATCGGATTGCTCAGTTGCAACAAAAATACCCTTGTCCTCAGCGATGGCTTCAGCGGCAGCGGTATTGAACTCGGAGAGGGATTCCTTCGATTCGTCCGTCGGCAAGCCCTTGTCGTCAATATTGCCGAGCATGAGCTGAATCAGCACATGCTGCGTCATAGTCGGGCTCACCAGCTGCGTAATCGGAGCGCGGGTGGCGACGACGAGCGGCTGGCCGTTGGCTTCGGCATCAATGGTGAGCCACTCGGGGCACTCTTCCGCGAGCTTCTCGACGACACCGCCCAGCTCCGGTAGCGGGATCGCACCTTCCGGCTCCTCGCCGGCGAAGGCAAAACCGCGTAGCCATAGGCCGAAGTCCTCCTCCCCCAGAGCCAGCTGCAGCAGCGTGAAACCGAGCTGAGCTACCAAGCGCTCACCGTCCTCCAACTGAGCAATTGCCGGGAACAGCGGGTGGAATAGGCGAACGTCCACTGCCCCATGACCACTGCTAACAGCCACGCGGGCGTCTGCCGGATCGACCTCGGCCGGAGCATCGGCCTCGAGAGCACCCTGTGCAACCAACGTGGCCGCGACATCCCCCAGCGACAGCTTCATCGCCGGATCCGCCTGACGGAGGTCGGTGAAAGACCACACCGCGCCGTCGTCAGGCGCGGCCTCCAGCCAACGGCGAGCGACCGGACGCAGCTCAGGGTCACCCGCAGCGCTAACAGTCAGAAGGTGGCGAGAATACGGAGCGCCAGCCTCAAACCCCCAGATGAGCCGGTCATTAATAGCGGCGATGCGGCCGCCGACCTCCTTCTGGACATCAATAATGTCCACATCGGCGGCGTTCGGAGCACCATCGATACCGAGCTGGACACTAAACATCGAGTCGAGCGCATCGGCGCAAAAAGAGTTCCACCACGACCAGAACTCGTTGATTGCGGTCTCTTCTGCGGCGCGCTGTTCCGGGGAGAACGGAGCCGGATTCTCGTTAGCCATGCTGAATCTCACACTTTCGTTTGCTCGTTTAAAACCGAACCATATGTTGTGCGCCCCAGTATATGTGCCAAGCCGGATTCGCTCCTCGGGTCCATGCGCTAGACCGCGTTAAGCGGGTTGTGGCTCCGGCTCAGCTTCTGCTTCCTTGCCCCAGCGAGCGGCGTAGACCGCACAGATCATCAGCTGAATCTGGTGGAAAATCATCAGCGGCAAAATGTAGAGGCTGGCATCGGCACCGAAGATAACGGCAGCCATGGGCAGACCGGTGGCCAGGGACTTCTTCGAACCGCAGAACTGAATCGCAATGCGGTCCTTGCGGTCGAAGCCCATCTTATTTGCGATGAATCCGGACAACCGCAAAACGAATTCCACCAGCACGACCGAAAGCACACACAGGATGACAATGTCCCCTGCCGGCACCTTCGACCAGATGCCCTGCACCATGCCCTGGGAGAAGGCTGCGTAAACGACCATTGCGATAGATAGGCGGTCAACGTTCTTAGTCGTCTTCGCGGCGGCAAACTTCAGGGTCCAACGGCGAGTGAGCTGGCCGATTGCGAATGGCAGCAGCAACTGCAGCGAAATATCCAAGAACACCGACGAATCCACATGAACGCCGCCACCGGTGGCCATCAACAGCATCACCAGCACCGGTGTGACCACAATGCCCAGCAGGTTAGATGCCGAGGCACTGACGATTGCGCCGGCGACATTGCCCTTGGCGATGGAGGTGAAGTTCACACTCGACTGCACCGTCGACGGTGCCAGTGTCATGTACAAAATGCCCAGGTAGAGGCCAGGCGAGAGAATCCAATCCAGGGGTTTCATGAGCAGGCCGAGGATTGGGAACAGCACGAATGTGAAAGCCAGAATGGTTATGTGCAGCCGCCAATGCTTAACACCGGCCAACGCATCCTGCGGGCTCAGGCGCGCGCCATAGAGGAAGAACAAGAAGCCAATGGCGATCTTTGTGGCCCAGCTGAAAACCTCAGCGGTAGTGCCGCTTGCAGGAAAAATAATCGCCAGTATCGCTGCAGCAACGATACCGACGATGAGGGGATCTGGACGCCAATTCACAATTCGTTGCCACATGGACAAACAGTTTAGTGGGCAACCAGATGTTGTCTTACTGTTTTGCAGAAGCTTTTCTCTGCAATAATTTTTTTACTTCTTCTGCTCAGCTGCCTTGCGCAGCGCATCCTTGTCCACAGGCTTGAAAGTGACATTCGCGGATGAGCCCTTGTCCGTGCACAACCCTTCCAGACCACAGGAGCTGCAGCCACCGGAGACACCGCAGTCTGCTGCCGGGTTGTCGGAGCAGCAGGCATCATCAGCCGCAGTGTCGGTGGCATCAGTGGCGGCGGAGCCACAGCCACAGCCGCTGTCACCGTCACCGCACCCACAACCGGAGCCGGACTCGGCGGAGACCTTGGCGTCGTAAAGCGCGATGGTGTGCGAGCCGATAGCCGCACCAATGCCGAGCATGGCGATACCGGCGAGCAGAGCGACGGCGTACCACAGCCACATCCAACCAGAGGCCTCCGGGCGGATGGCGAGGAAGCCGAGCATGGTGGCACCGAGGAAAGCGACAGCGGACACAGCCCACGGCGGGCCGGCAACGCGGTGCGTAATATCCCAGTTTTCCTGGGACTTTCGAGCCTCAGGCGCACGAATTCCGATCCAGTTATTACCCGGTAGCTTCGCCGACCATGCCAAACCAGCGACAACGGCTATGCAAACAGCCAGAACCAGGGTAATTACAGGGATGACAATCATGCTTCCAATTTATATAGGTGGTTGAGCACGTGCCAAACGCACCTATTAGACTGTGAGACCATGACCAACAGCGAAAAGTCCTCGTCCTCGGCAGAAGCCACCGACTACCGCTACTCCCCCGAGCTGGCGACTCAGCTAGAGGGAAAGTGGCAGGCGTATTGGAAAGATAACGGCACCTTCTACGCCCCCAACCCGGTGGGCGATTTGGCAGCTGCCGACGGCTCGACTCCGCCGAAGGACAAGCTTTTCGTCCAGGACATGTTCCCGTACCCGTCCGGTGTCGGTCTGCACGTAGGCCACCCGCTGGGATACATCGCCACCGACGTCTTCGCGCGCTTCCACCGCATGCAGGGCGCAAACGTGCTGCACACCCTGGGCTACGACGCCTTCGGCTTGCCGGCGGAGCAGTTCGCAATCCAGACCGGTACGCACCCGCGCGTGACGACGGAAACGAATATCGCCAACATGGAGCGACAGCTGGGCCGCCTGGGACTTGGCCATGACCGCCGCCGTGTTTTCGCGACCACTGACCAGGACTACTACAAGTGGACGCAGTGGATTTTCCTGCAGATTTACAACGCCTGGTTCGATGAGGATCAGAAGAAGGCCCGTCGCATCGATGAGCTGATTCCACTCTTGGAGTCGGGCGAGATGGCTACCAAGGACGGTCGCGTCTACGCTGAGCTCAGCGAGACCGAGCAGCGCGAAGCCGTGGATGAGTTCCGTCTGGTTTACCAGTCGAATTCGATGGTCAACTGGTGTCCGGGCCTCGGCACTGTGCTGTCCAACGAAGAAGTGACCGCCGAGGGCCGTTCGGAGCGCGGTAACTTCCCGGTGTTCCGCAAGCGGCTGGGCCAGTGGATGATGCGCATCACCGCATACGCTGACCGCCTGGTCGACGACCTGGAGCTGCTGGACTGGCCGGACAAGGTCAAGTCCATGCAGCGCAACTGGATCGGCCGCTCCCGCGGTGCCGAGGTCGACTTCACAGCCGAGGTCGGCCCGAAGGTCTCCACCAAGATCAGGGTCTTCACCACTCGCCCGGACACTCTCTTCGGAGCCTCCTACATGGTGCTTGCTCCTGAGCACGAGCTGGTGGATCAGCTGGTCGAAGCCGGCAGCGGTTCCTACGAGGGCGTGGATGAGCGCTGGACCTTCGGCAAGGAAACCCCAGCCGAGGCCGTCGCCGCTTACCGCGCCGCAATTGCCTCCAAGTCCGACCTGGAACGCCAGGAGAACAAGGAAAAGACCGGTGTCTTCCTGGGCGCTTACGCCACCAACCCGGTGAGCGGTGAGCAGGTGCCGGTATTCATTTCCGACTACGTCCTGATTGGCTACGGCACCGGTGCCATCATGGCTGTCCCGGCCCACGATGAGCGCGACTACGAGTTCGCCACTGCCTTCGGTCTGCCAATCCGCGAGGTCGTCGCAGGTGGTGACATTGCAAAGGAGGCGTACGTCGGTAACGGTACGTGCGTGAACTCCGCCAATGATTCCGGCCTGGACATCAATGGCCTGGACAAGGACACCGCCATCGCCACCGTCATTGAGTGGTTGGAGAAGGAAGGTGCTGGTCACGAGAAGGTCCAGTACAAGCTGCGCGACTGGCTGTTCGCCCGCCAGCGCTACTGGGGCGAGCCCTTCCCCATCGTCTACGACGAGGACGGTCACGCCCACGCGCTGCCCGAGTCCATGCTTCCGGTCGAGCTGCCAGAGGTCGAGGACTACAAGCCGGTCACCTTCGACCCGGACGACGCCGACACCGAGCCAAAGGCTCCTCTGGACAAGGCCACTGACTGGGTCAATGTCGAGCTCGATCTCGGCGATGGCAAGAAGAAGTACCGCCGTGACACCAACGTCATGCCGAACTGGGCAGGTTCCTCCTGGTACCAGCTGCGCTACATCGACCCGAACAACGCTGAGGAGTTCGTTGACCTGGAAAACGAGCGCTACTGGACCGGCCCTCGCCCGGAGACTCACGGTAAGGACGACCCAGGCGGCGTCGACCTCTACGTCGGTGGCGTCGAGCACGCAGTGCTGCACCTGCTCTACTCCCGCTTCTGGCACAAGGTCCTCTTCGACCTCGGCTACGTGACCTCCAAGGAGCCGTACCGCCGTCTGTTCAACCAGGGCTACATCCAGGCTTACGCCTACACCGATGCCCGTGGTGTCTACCAGCCGGCCGATCAGGTTGTTGAGCGCGATGATAAGTTCCTCATCCCAGGCGGCGCCGAAGACGGCTCTGACCTGGAAGTTTTCCAGGAGTACGGCAAGATGGGCAAGTCCCTGAAGAACGCTGTCTCCCCCGACGAGGTCTGCGACAACTACGGCGCCGACACCCTGCGCGTCTACGAGATGGCCATGGGTCCGCTGGACACTTCCCGCCCGTGGGCGACGAAGGATCTGGTCGGCTCGCAGCGCTTCCTCCAGCGCGCTTGGCGCCTGGTGGTCAATGAGGACTCCGGGGAGCTCGCCGTCACGGACGCAGCGCTTTCCGACGACGACCTCAAGGCGCTCAACCGCACCGTGGAAGGGGTTACCTCTGACTACGCAGAGCTGCGTGACAACACGGCCGTCGCAAAGCTCATTGAGTACGTCAACTACCTGACTAAGACCTACGGTTCGACCGGTGCCCCGCGCGCCGCCGTGGAACCGCTGGCCCTCATGCTTGGCCCTGTGGCACCGCACATCGCGGAGGAACTGTGGAGCCGTCTCGGCCACACCGAGTCCCTGGCACACGGTCCGTGGCCGGCAGTTGACGAAAAGTGGCTGGTCGACGACACCGTTGAGCTGCCAGTTCAGATCAACGGCAAGGTTCGCGCTCGCATTGACGTGGCTACCGATGCTTCCCGCGAGGACATCGAGGCCGCCGCGCGTGCCGACGAAAAGGTTGTCGCAGCTGTGGAGAACGCCGGTGGCAATATCGTGAAGGTCATTGTCGTTCCGGGCAAGATGGTCAATCTAGTTGTGAAGAAGTAGCCGGGAGGCTAATGCCTACAAGAAAGTGTCTGGGTTTATGTCAGTTTGAAGCCTAAAATCGGCTCAAATTTGACATAAACCCAGACACTTTCTCGCTTGAGACTTTCTCGCAAAAGCCTCAAGGGGTGGCTCCGAGGCTGGCCGCCTCTTACCCCTACTTAACGCCCAGAATCAGGACGCCGAATGTGGAGAGCATCCACATCAAAGTGAAGGGCATGAGCACCCAGCACATAGCGAGCCACGCGCGCCAGTTGCGGAAGTTCTTCCACTCCACGTAGGTCTGCCAGAAGCCCAAAAGGCAGCCGACCAGGGAGATTACGCCCGGGACAACGGGGAAAAGGATCTCCCAAGTGCGGGAGCAGAGGAAGCTGGACTTACCCGCATCACAGGTGGGGCCACCGACAATGGCGCCGGCGATGCCAATAATGAGGCCCGCGAGCAGCGTCGTAAGAATCACACCCGCGGTGTAGATGTAGGCACGCTTGCCGGAATACATCTTGCGCTCAAGCTCGTCGAAGATTTCATCCTCATTGCGCTCTGGTGTACTGCGTTCCGATGAATTATCCACCTTCTGCTCCCCTCGCCTCTAAATGCCGTCTGATGTGCCTGCCATACTAGGCCGGAGTAATCAGCATTGGCACTGGGCTGTGGCGAACGATGTGGTTAGTCGACGAGCCGATGAAAATTCGCCCGAATGGGCCAAGAGTAGACGAACCCAAAACGAGCAAGTCTCCCTTTTTCCACTTGATGGACTGAATGGCCTCTTCCCAACCGTTGCCGGAGGCTACTTCCGCATCAATGGAAAGGTCTGGGTAACGGGTATGCGCGCGGTCGATACCGCGGTCGAGCAGGCCCATAGCCTGCTCGCGCCACTCAATCATCAGGTCAGAGGAGGGGCCGTAGCCGTTCTCCGTCGGGTACATGGTCGCACCACGCGGCGTAAATGAGACCAAACGCAGGGGAACTTCCCAGCGATATGCCAGGTCAGCAGCCTTATTCAATGCGTGGTGCGACTGTGGGGTGTCAATGTAGCAAATGCTGACACGGGTCACACCGTGTTTAGAAAGCTTCGCGCCGGGAATCGCCAATCCCAGCGGGATTGGTGAGTAATGCAGCAGCGCATCCGAGGTTGATCCCGCAGTAAAGCGACTGCGGTTCTTGGCGGCCCAGTCCTTGGTATTGCTTCGGCGGGTGCCAAGCAGAACCACATCGGCTTCGAATTCTTCGGCTTCGTTGCAGATAGTTGTGGATTCGCTGGAGGATTCGATGATCCGTACGGCATCGTCGTCAAGCATGCCCTTGCGCAGGCCAGCGAGCTTTAGCTCATCCTTGATGATTTTTTCAAGAGACTCGGTTTCGTGGGAAACCCAGGAGTCATTGGTGCTCAACCGAGCCAGTGAGGTCAGCGGCCAGCCACGCGACAGTGCGCTGACAACGCGAATCTGCACCTTCGTGGTGCGAGCTAACCAAGCGGCGTAAGCAAGCGTTTCGGTGCCGTACTCGCCTGGACGCCACGCAATCATGATACGAAGCGGGCGGGAAGCCATCGCTAATCCTCCTGTGATTACTCAGAAATATCCAAGTGGTGCTTCTGGGTAATAGCCTACGTGGATAGGCGGGCATATTTAAAACGGCACCGAGGAAGTGTAAAAGCTATGTATCCTGCCTGTGGGCTTAAAGGTGGCAGGGCTAGCTGGAAAAGAGACTAGACGCTTGGGTTTGTCTTTGGGTGCTCCGGGTAGTTTTCGAGGATCTTGGACAGAATCGTCTCAAGACCAGCGCCAAACTCCAGCTCTTCCTGGGTCAGCGTGCTGAACATCTCAGCCATCTGCTGATTGCGCTCTTCAGAAACGCGGTGCAGCTCTTCACGGCCACGGTCGGTCAGTTCAACGCGGACGCCACGGCGGTCTTTGCTGTCGCGGACGCGCTCCACCATGCCGGCGACCTCCAAGTGGTGCACGGCGTTGGAGGCGGTGGGCATGCGGATGGCCTCGGCCTCAGCCAACTGGCTGATACGGCAGGCGCCCAGTGCCTCCAGGGTCATCATGATGGACAGCTGCGCGCGACTGAGCTGGGACTCCGAGGAGCGGCGGCTGTAGAGCAGCTCAGCGCGAGTCAGGAGAGGGCGAATGCGCTTAGCGAGCGACAGAGGAGTAACGGCATCAGGATTGCCAATCGAGCCCGAAGATAATGTCATAGCGACGATGTTATATGCGAACAGTGCTAGTTGCCAATACGAAATTTATTTGGGGTGCTATTTATTTTTCTACAACTGGTGATTTCGGCAATGAAATCACCAGGAATCTTCCACCAATCATCTAAAACCCCAGTACAAGGCATTAAACATATCTGCGTATAAGGTTTTTCGGTGCTGGCAGAAACCCCCTAAAGTGTCACTTCTTCTGTACTTAGAACGTTGGGTTGGAGGTAGCCATACGGCTACTTTCGCGAACCCTTTTGGCTTGTGATATATCTCGCAGATTCATCCTCGCGGGTGTATTGCTGTCAGCTTTACGACGACTGCAGCGCACGCATCCATGGCGGGGACGAGATGGGCGCAGCAGCGAGTAGGGCGAGGAGGACGAGAAGAGCGTGGGAGGGCGCGGGGAGGCTAGAGAAGCACAAAAGCGCCAGCGGCTACCGCATGGGTAACCGGCTGGCACTTTTCAAGGCACATGCTCTCGGAGCTGCTCGCTTGTACTTTTGAGTGCTTGTACCTTTTAGTCTTCGCCCTTGATGAATGCTTCGAGCTGTGCTCGCGCAACATCGTCGGCAAGCTGCTTCGGCGGGGACTTCATCAGGTAGGAAGAAGCGGCGTAAACCGGGCCGCCGATGCCGCGATCCTTGGCGATTTTGGCCGCGCGAACAGCATCGATGATGATGCCGGCGGAGTTCGGGGAGTCCCAGACCTCGAGCTTGTACTCAAGGTTCAGCGGCACCTCGCCGAAGGCCTTGCCCTCGAGTCGGACGTAGGCCCACTTGCGGTCATCCAGCCAGTCCACCCAGTCCGACGGGCCGATGTGGACGTTGCGGTCATCGATCTTGCCGGCCAGCGGACCGGTGAGGTTGGAGGTGACAGCCTGGGTCTTGGAGATCTTCTTGGACTCGAGGCGGTCGCGCTCGAGCATGTTCTTGAAGTCCATGTTGCCGCCGACGTTGAGCTGCAGGGTGCGCTCGAGGCGAACACCGCGGTCTTCAAACAGCTTGGCCATGACGCGGTGGGTGATGGTTGCGCCGACCTGGCTCTTGATATCGTCGCCGACAATCGGAACGCCCGCGTCTTCGAACTTCTTGGCCCACTCCGGGTCGGATGCGATGAAGACCGGCAGGGCGTTGACGAAGGCCACACCAGCGTCAATGGCACACTGTGCGTAGAACTTGTCGGCCTGCTCGGAACCGACCGGCAGGTAGGAGACCAGGACATCGACCTTGGCGTCCTTCAGCGCCTGAACTACGTCGACCGGTTCAGCCGGGGATTCGTCGATGGTGTCCGCGTAGTACTTGCCAACGCCGTCCAGGGTCGGGCCGCGCTGAACCTCAACGCCGAGAGTCGGGACATCGGCAATCTTGATGGTGCAGTTTTCGGAGGAAACAATGGCCTCGGAGAGGTCCTTGCCGACCTTCTTGTCGTCAACGTCGAAAGCTGCGACGAACTCGACATCGGAGACGTGGTAGTCGCCGAAGACGACGTGCATGAGGCCAGGAATGGTCTCATCGGGCTTTGCATCGCGGTAGAACTCGACACCCTGCACCAGGGAAGAGGCGCAGTTGCCGACGCCGACGATAGCGACGCGAATTGAACTCATTTAGTAATTCTCCTTGAAACTATGTGCTCGGAGGCTTTGACCTCGCGCCGGGAACTCACACCGGGAACTCGCATCAAGACCTAGCATCAGAACCCCGCACCAGGACCTTGCGCCAGCGGTGCGGCCGTGAGTGGGCGCGCGCATTGAGGTAACGAGCGTGACGTTATACCTTTATGCGTTTTTTGCCGATGCCCGAACCGTGAGGGGGCATGTGTTTACCGATAAAGCGGGGGTGAAACCAGCCCGCACGAGCCTGCTAATCTGTCTTCGTGATGACATGGCAGGGCGAGATTGATCACTCCTTGCTCAAGAAGCAGTTATTGGAGCAGTGGCGTGTAGGGGAGATTTCACGGAAATCACTCTGTGATGCCGATGCTCGGCTGGTCGCTGCCGCGCGTTTTCACGGCAGAAAGTCCCAGGAAGAGTGCCCAGTATGTCGCAAATTCCATCTCCGACTCGTATTCTGGGTGTTCGGAGAAAACTTGGGCCGTCGTTCCGGCTCTGCTTGTACTGAAAATGAATTATCCGCAATAGTTAATGAATATGGTTCGTGCACCGTCAAAGAAGTTGAGGTGTGCCCCGACTGCAAGTGGAGTTTCCTGACCCGGACACTTCAGGCAGCTCGAGAAGAGTCAGAAAACTAGGGAGAGCACCCGTGAGCAATGATCGACCCGATAGCCCAGGCGGTCCTAACAGCCCTCACGAGGGCCAGGGTTCTAATTCATCAGGCGAGTGGTGGGATCAGCCGGATGCTGATTCCTTCAATACGCACGCACGCTCCGATGACGCATCGCTTGACGACGATTCCAGCGACAGCATTGATGCTGTTTCGGTCGGTGGCAGTGACGAGGGTCTGGCTACCGATTCAGAGATGACGTCGGCAAGCGAGCCGGACCCGGAGAAGGGGCAGTACGCCCCAGATGACCATGAACCAGATGACCATGAAGAGGAAAGCTCGATGGCGCAAGAAGAACAGCCGACTGATAATAAGCGGCGAATTTTAGCGTGGCTCGGTCTAGCCGTGGCGCTGGTCGTGCTGTTGCCGGTAGTTGTGTTCGGTGTTGCTTATGCGACAACGGACGTGCCGGAGCCAGAGGAGTTGGCCAATAGCCAGATTGCGGTGATTTATGACCGCAGTGGTGAAAAGGAAATCACGCGCATCGTCCCCGAGGGCGGTAACCGAAGCAACATCACTATCGACAAGGTGCCGGATGCTGTACGCAATGCAGTGCTGGCAGCTGAGGATCGTGATTTCTATACCAACCCGGGTTTTTCCTTGACTGGTTATGCCCGTGCGGCTCTGGGAGTCGTGACTGGTAATTCCAGTGCCGGTGGCGGCTCGACCATTACGCAGCAGTACGTCAAGAATGCTGTGGTGGGCAATGAGCGCACGCTGACCCGTAAGGCCAAGGAACTGGTCATGTCGGCGAAGATGGCGCGGGAGTGGACTAAGGACGAAATCCTTGAGGCCTACCTCAACACGATTTACTTTGGTCGTAACGCATACGGTATCGCGGCAGCGTCGAAGGCCTACTTCGGTAAGGAAGTCGGTGAGCTGAATGCCGAAGAGGGTGCTGTGCTGGCAGCCTCGATTCAGCGTCCATCTGCACTGGATCCGTGGACTAACCGCCCGGAGGCTGAGCAGCGTTGGAACTACGTCCTCGATGGCCTGGTGGAGATGAACATCGTCTCGCCGCAGGACCGCGCGGGAATGCAGTACCCGGAGACCATCGATCCGGCGTTGGCGCCGAAGCAGGCTCCGGAGCCCGGCCCGGCTGCCATGATTAAGAATCAGGTTCTGGCTGAGTTGGAGCGCGAAGGTATCTCCGAGCAGGAGGTCAACACTGGCGGTCTACGTATTACGACGACCATTGACCCGACGGTGCAGCAGGCTGCCCTGGATGCGATGGAAAACTACGTCGATCAGTCAACGGGTTTGCGTGCCGCCATCGTTTCGGTGGAGCCGAAGACCGGTGCTGTCCGCGCCTACTACGGTGGCGACGATCCGACTGGTTGGGACTACGCAAACAGCGGTCTGCAGACCGGCTCTACTTTCAAGATTTTTGCGCTGGCAGCAGCTCTCGATCAAGGTATTCCACTGACCGCGCAGTACTCTTCGGCACCTGTGCAGTCCGGTAACGTCACTCTGCACAACGACGGCGGTGCCGGCGGTGGCGTGCTTCCGCTTTATGAGTCCCTGAAGCAGTCGCTGAACACCCCGTTTATTCGCCTGCAGCGCGACCTGAAGAATGGTCCGGATGACACCGCCAAAATGGCTCATCGTCTGGGCGTGGCTGAGTCCATCCCGGGTATTGAAAAGACTCTGATGGACGACAACGGTCACTCGCAGGACGGTATCGCCCTGGGTCAGTACCTCTCACGTCCGCTGGATATGGCCGTTGGTCTGGCTACCCTGACTAACGATGGCGTCTATCAGCAGACTCACTTCGTAGAGAAGGTCGAAAACTCCAAGGGCGAGATTGTTTACGAGTCCAACGCTGACAAGGGCGACCGTCGAGTTTCCAAGGCAGTGGCCACCAATATGATATCGGCCATGGAGCCTATTGCCGGTTACAGCAACAAGCCCTTGAGTGGTGGTCGCCCGTCGGCCGCCAAGACCGGTACTACGCAGTTGGGTGACACCGGCCAGAACAAGGATGCGTGGATGATCGGTTCGACACCGCAGCTGTCGACTGCAGTGTGGGTTGGCAACGTCGATGGTTCGGCGCTCTACAACTCCTATGGTGGCATCATGTACGGCTCGCAAACCCCGGGCGATCTGTGGAAGTACACCATGGATAACGCACTGTCTAACGAGGACTTTGAGTACTTCACCAAGCCGGAGCCAATCGGTGGTGTCGCAGGTGCGCCGCAGTACCAGGCGCCGTCGACCTCTGACTCTGGCTATGACCAGGGCTATGCCCCGGAGACCACAGAAGAGGAGTCGGCCGAGGAGTCGACCTCTGAGTCCTCCGAGGAGCAGCCTGCACCGCTTCCGGTTCCGGGTGGCGATGGCGGAGGCGGTGGCGGCGGAATCGCTGACCTACTGCCCATCCCGATTCCGGGAGGCGGTGGTTTCGGCGGTGGCAATGAAGGCGGCGGAGACCCCGGTAACCCTGGAGGTGGACAGTAAGTGGACACGTGGGTGATTTTCACCATCGTCTGCGTCGCGATTGGCTTCCTGATGTTCGGCACGGCCTTTTGGGGCTTCATGCAGAAGTGGAAACCGGCAATCATTTGGGCTCTGTGCCTGGCAGCTTTCCTATTCGCGACAGTCATTCCGGTGATTATTGCGTTGGCACATGCTTCCTCGACATCAATGTAGGACGCAGGCCAGGTAGTCAGTTGCTAGAGCGTTAACTGCCCACCAAGCACGCGACAACTTCACAATTCAAAGAGGCGCACGCAGTAGCTCTGTGTGCGTCTCTTTCTATTCGGCGCCCTGACACCGCTTGCCAGTACTGCTTGCCGATGGCGCCTGCGATTAGGACATATACCTCTGCCTGCGGTACCCTGGCAGGGTTGCTTGACGCAACGATCCTCCTGCTGCATAGCGGTTGGCATGAAAGACAGTGCCAGCGCACCACGCTGTGTAGCCGAAATACAAGAACTAGACCATAGGAGGTGATGAGGTCCGTGCGTCACTACGAAGTAATGATTATTATCGATCCGTCTCAGGATGAGCGCACCGTAGGCCCGTCCCTGGAGAAGTACCTTGACGTTGTCCGCAAGGAGAACGGCAAGGTGGAGAAGGTGGACATCTGGGGTAAGCGCCACCTCGCCTACCCGATCGAGAAGAAGGAAGACGGCATCTACGTTGTCGTTGACCTCACCTGCGAGTCCGCAACCGTGCTGGAACTCGACCGTCGTCTGAATCTGAACGACAGCATCCTGCGCACCAAGGTGCTGCGGGTTGATCGTTAATCTGCGTCATATTTGCGTAGCCAGAGTGCTCGAATGGGGCACACCGGTAATGCGAAAGCCGTAGGATAGCGGGCGAAAGCCCCATCATCAGCTCGACAGAATACAACCGAGGAGAAGAAGCATGGCTCAGGGAGACGTACAAATCACGGTGGTTGGCAACTTGGTTGCTGACCCGGAGCTTAAGTACACCCAGAACGGCACCGCCGTGGCGAATTTCCGCGTCGCGTCGACTCCGCGGGTGTACCGAGATGGCCAGTGGGTTGACGGCGAGGGCATGTTCCTCACCTGCAGCCTGTGGCGTGAGGCAGCGGAGAACGCTGTCGAAAGTCTCTCCAAGGGCATGCGCGTCATCGTCCAGGGTCGTCTGCGCCAGCGCAGCTACGAGACCCGCGAGGGCGAGCGTCGTACCGTCTTTGAGGTTGAGGTCGATGAGGTGGGTCCGTCCCTGAAGTTCGCTCGAGCTCAGGTTACGCGCACTCCACGCAACGGCGGTGGAAACTTTGGCGGCGGTAACCGCGGCCAGGGTGGAAATGCCGGTGGTGGTTTCGGCGGTGGCTTTGGTGGAAACCAGGGCAACCAGGGTGGACAGAGCGATCGCGGTTTTGGTGGCGGAGCTCCTGCGGAAGATCCGTGGAACTCAGCTCCTCCGGCCGGTGGCAGCTTCGGCGGCGATGAGCCTCCGTTCTAAACTCCTTCCAGCCACGGCACTACGTGACTAGTTTGCAGCAGATTCAGCATCCACAATTCTCATAATCTTTTAAAGACATATCCAGCGAAAGGCAGGGATCATGAAGCTGATCCTCACCGCCGACGTTGACAAGCTCGGTGTCGCAGGCGACATCGTTGAGGTCAAGGCCGGCTACGGACGTAACTACCTGCTTCCTCGCGGACTGGCAATTGTTGCCACCCGCGGCGCAGAAAAGCAGATCGAGGGCATTCGTCGTGCCCAGGAGGCTCGCGCTATCCGCGACCTCGACCATGCACGTGAAGTCAAGCAGAAGATTGATTCGCTCGACAATGTCTCCGTTGCTGTGAAGGCTTCGGAAAATGGCAAGCTGTTCGGTTCTGTCACCAAGGGTGACATCGCCGATGCAGTTCGTAAGGCTTCCGGTCAGGCTATCGACAAGCGCGCAGTCGTGCTTGCTCCGAGCCAGATCAAGTCCCTTGGTAAGCACACCGTTGACATCGCGCTGCACCCGCAGATTACCGCGCATGTTTCCGTACAGGTCGTCGCCGCGTAAGTTCGCGGTTTAGAGTTTTTACTTTGACGGCGGCTGACGAGCACCGCGTTTAAAGACTGCGCGGGCTCTGAGGCCCAATGACAACAGCACACGTGAAGCTCTGATCTTTCGTAGTGAAAGGTCGGGGCTTTTCGTGGTTTAAGGCTGGTTTAAAGCCTTTTACGCAGGTGCTGGAAAGAGCGTCTACGACTTGTCCACAGGCTAACGACGATTGCTGTGGATAGACCTGTGGGTAACTTGCCTGGCTGCCGTGGATAACTTTTCTGGAGAGCGCGAGATTTTTATTAATTCATCGTTAATAATCTCCGCATGAGCAGCATCGATGCTAAAGGGGTAGCAGAGGATTACATTTGTGCAGGATTAAGGCAAATACGCACTGACCTGCGTAGATAGAATATTTTCGGATTGAAACTCCGCTACCCCCGTTAACATTCAAGCGGCGGTTTAGGGTTACGGACCGTTCACCTGGACTTTTCTTGATTGTGCACATGTTCTCCCCAGGCTTATCCACAGGTGCTGTGGATAACTTCGGGGATAAACACCGTAGAAGATTGTTTTCTGGGGACTCCAAGGGTACTTTTACAGGTCCATCAATCCGCTCGAACAGGTATAACTGCGGTAGGTAGTCAGGTGTCCACTGCTGGCGGTCGGAACAGACATATTGAGTGTGACGGTCAGTCAGCAACAGGGTTGAAAAGGCACCTAAGTGGTCCAGAAGGGGAGGAGCTGCTCACGATGAGTCAGCCTGTAGGTGATGGTGGTCATTCCGGAGCAGGGGACGAGGCGTCCTCCTACTCGGTAAATTCCCACGATGATTCCTTCGATGACGTTCCGCTGCCCCCGGAACCGCCGGTAGAGGATGCGCCACCGGAGGAGTATTCCTTCTCGCAGAGCTCGGGCAACGGATCGTCGGCAAGCGGATCTGGGGCGCGGGACTGGGAGCGAGACCGTGGTCGTGGCGCTCGTGCGAGTGCGGTCGCGGGCGCGACTTTTGAGCGCACCCCGCCGCACAATATCGAGGCGGAGCAGAGTGTGCTCGGCGCGATGCTGCTGAACTCAGAGGTCGTTGCGGATGTGTACGAGCAGCTGACGCCGGAGGATTTCTACCGGCCAGCGCACCAGACGATTTACTCGGCGATTTTGCACCTCTACGGTGAGTCCTCGGAAATTGACCCCATTTTGCTGGCAGGTCGTCTGGATCGAACTGGAGACCTGGAGCGCATCGGTGGTCCGCTGTACCTGCACACCTTGGCCTCCCTGGTGCCAACGGCGGCGAATGCGCAGTTCTATGCCCGCATTGTTGCGGAGAAGGCGACAATCCGTCGCCTGGTAGAGGCCGGCACGAAAATCGCCCAGATTGGCTATGCGGGCGCGGAGGACACGGAGCCGGAGCAGCTGGTGGATGAGGCGCAGCAGCTCATTTTCAGCGTTGGACGTGAGAACACGAAGAATGACTACGTTCCCATCGCCGATGTCCTGGATGACACGCTGGAGGAACTGGATCTTATTACCCAAAACGGCGGTCTGGCGCAGGGTGTGCCGACGGGGATTACCAACCTGGACAAGCTGACAAATGGCCTTCACCCAGGTCAGATGGTGATTATTGCGGCCCGTCCGGGTGTGGGTAAGTCCACGCTTGCAATGGACTTCATGCGTTCGGCCTCGATTCGCAACGGCATGACCAGCGCAATTTTCTCGTTGGAAATGTCGCGCAACGAAATCATGATGCGCATCATGTCCGCAGAGGCGAAGATCAACATGGCATCTTTGCGCTCCGGTGACCTGGATGAGCGGGACTGGACAAAGCTGGTCGAGGTCGGCGACAAGATTCGTGATGCTCCGCTGTTTATTGATGACTCGCCGAACCTGACCATGATGGAAATTCGCGCGAAGGCACGTCAGCTGAAGCAGAAGCACGATCTGAAGATGATCGTGGTCGACTACCTGCAGCTGATGAGCTCGGGTAAAAAAGTCGAGTCCAGGCAGCAAGAGGTCTCGGAGTTCTCCCGTCAGCTCAAGTTGTTGGCGAAGGAGCTCGAGGTACCGCTGATTGCAATTTCGCAGCTGAATCGTGGTCCGGAAGCTCGCACAGATAAGAAGCCACAGGTCTCGGACCTGCGTGAGTCGGGTTCGCTGGAGCAGGATGCCGATATCGTCATGCTGATTTACCGGCCGGACTCGCAGGAGGCTGACCATGAACGTGCTGGTGAGGCGGATATTATCGTCGCAAAGCACCGTGGTGGACCGACCGGAAGCATTGCTGTGGCCCACCAGCTGCATTACTCCAGGTTCGCCAACCTGGCGGAGGAGCCCAGCGGTTCTCTCTAGGTGCCTGGCCTAGCCACCCAGAATTAGTGCAATCCGGGTGGCTAGGTAAGGTGAGTGACAGTCAATAGGGCGAGTTTTCGTGCGTTGATGGTTTTGAAGGTTTTGAGGGTTACGCGGAGTCGTCGGGAAGCGGGGAAGCACTATGTCACCAACTGCCGCTCCCGTGGCAGCGGAGGCCAAAGCGAAAAGGCAGAAGAGTGCGCCGAAACAGCGCGTCGGTTGGGTAGATGCGGCTAAGGGGCTGTGCATTCTTTTAGTTGTGCTTGGCCATGCCATCACAGAGCTGCAAGCGCACGGTTACTACACGGCGCAGTGGGCGGGGATTAACTTCTTCCTCGGACCAATCCGTATGCCGCTGTTTTTCCTGCTATCTGGGCTGTTCGCCGGCAAGGCACTTAAGGAGTCGTGGCATAAGTTAGCCAATCGCCGAATCTGGGTGATGGTCTATCTCTACGTGATTTGGGTTCCACTGCGTGACTTCGTGCTTTTCCTCATGCCGTATACGCACGTGGATGCCGATGGCATAGTATCTCCGCCGCCGATCACGGACCACAGCGCGTGGGGGCCGCGAATTTACAACACGCTTCACGCGATCATCGAACCAACTTCCTACCTTTGGTTCCTGTGGGCGCTGGCGCTGTTCGCAATTCTCACACGAGCATTTCGCTGGGTACATCCGGTGATTCAGCTCATCGTTACAGGCCTCATTAGTGCATGGGCACCTTTTGCCTCGTCCAGCTGGTCGTGGGACTTTGTCACCAAGATGCTGTTCTTCTACGTGCTGGGCATGTACGGTGCGCCCTGGGTTTTCCGGATGGCACAGCGTCGCAGCGGCCTCTCACTGCTAGTGACGCTGACGGCGTTCCTGTCGGTGGCGATCTGGGTGCAGGCGACCTACTCGAGCTTTAACGAAGGCAACGTCGGCTTCACCCGCGTGTACCTGTCCACCACTGGCGCACTGGCTGCAATCAATATTATGGCGATGCTGCAGAACACTCGCCTAGTTGTGCCCTTTGAAAAGGTTGGCGGCCGAACGCTGCCTATCTTCCTCATGCACATTCCAATGTTGGTTGTGGTCATGATTATTTGTGACCTCATTCTGCCGAAGGACCCACATTTGGTCATCATGACGCCGCTGGTGACTATCATTGCGGCGATGCTGTGTCTTGGTCTGCACAGGTTGCTGCTTGCCATCGGTGCCGGGTGGCTCTTTGTCCGTCCTGCGTGGGTAGTGCGCATGACTACGCCGGGGCAGCGTGCCCTTCAGCGCAGTCAGAATCCTTCTTCCCTGCCTGAAGGCGAGGCTCCGCGGCAGCCTAAGAGCGAACCTGCTTCCTAATTCAGCTCAACAAGGCGGTAGCGTGGAACCGGGAGCCGATCAGGCGGCAGAAGTGACACAGAGAATAGCCATGAAGAAATGAGAAAGCCATGCGTCTAGCAACGTTGCGATACCAGGGTGCAACCCGCGCCGCTGTTCTCGGCGACGGCGTAGCGGTCCTTTTTGATGACCACTGTCTCGGAGATGTGTTAGCGCGGCCAACGTGGCGTCGTGAAGCGGAAGAACTCTTGGCGGAGGCGGGGAACAACCCTGACAACGTCATGGCGGAGAGCGCGTGGGCGTTCGCACCGCTGATTACGCGGCCGGGCAAAATCGTCTGCGTCGGCTTGAACTATGCCGCGCACATCGACGAGATGGGGCACCAGCGCCCCGAGGTGCCAACGTTATTTGCGAAGTTTGCCGATGCCGTCGCCGGTGCGAAGGATGATATCCGAGTGCCGGAGGCCTGCGCGGAGAAGCTCGATTACGAAGGCGAGCTCGCGGTTATCGTCGGCGAGACCTGCCTGCGGGTGTCGGAGGAGCAGGCACAGGACGCTATCGCTGGGTACGCGATTATGAATGACTTCACTCAGCGCGATTTCCAGTACGCTACCGCGCAGTGGCTACAGGGGAAGACGTTGCAGCGCGCCAGTGCTTTCGGGCCGTGGATGCTCACGGCCGATGCTTTCGATGCGGACTCCGCGCGGGTGCGCACATACGTCGACGGAGAGCTGCGCCAGGATGCACCGATTGCGGACCTTGTTTTCTCCCCGGCGAAGTTGATCGCCTACATCTCACAGTTCGTGCAGCTGAACCCGGGCGATGTCATCTCCACGGGAACGCCGGCGGGTGTTGGCCACGGCATGAGCCCGCAGACCTACCTTCAGGATGGTCAGGAAATGGTCATCACCATCGATGGCCTGGGTAAACAGGCCAACACTGTCCGCATCAACCACTAGCACGCGCCGCTTTACGACGTTCCCGCGAACCCGGCGGGAATGAAACGACCCCCGCGTGCGTTGTGGGAGACTAACGGGTAAAAACCTACGTAAAGAACGTGAAGTTAGAACACGACGTTAAAGAGTAAGAGGAGTTAGACCCATGGCAACTGTTGATATTACGAACGAGACTTTCGCCGAGACCATTCAGAACAACGACATTGTGCTCGTTGATGCCTGGGCATCCTGGTGCGGTCCGTGCCGCCAGTTCGCCCCGATTTATGAGAAGGCTTCCGAGAAGCACTCAGAGGTAGTGTTCGCAAAGCTTGACACCGATGCCAACCAGGAGGTTTCGGCCGCCCTGGGCATTCAGTCGATTCCGACGCTGTTTGTTTTCCGCGAGGGAATCCTGCTGTTCCAGCACTCTGGTGTGCTGCCGGAGGCCGCCCTGAGCGATCTGGTTGGCCAGGCTTCGGAGCTGAACATGGATGATGTCCGTGCGCAGATTGCCGAGCAGGCTGCACAGGATAGCGCTACCGAGTAAACTCTGCGGTTCAGCCAGCGTACTGTGCGTTTTCCGACTTGGAGCACTTCCGCGTAAGCCCCCGCGCCTGAACTAGCCCTCAAGCGCGCGGGGGCTTTTTGTATCTAGTCCGCGCGCTGGCCACGAATGAGCCAGCCAATACCAAAGCCAGCGAGTGCTGCTACTAGCGCCCACAGGGCTGGAGCGACTTTGTTTGAGTCCTCCTCAATCGACAGTGGTGCGCTGGTGCGGGCGTGCTTTGTCTCCTTCTCACCTGTTGGCAGAACCTGCCCGTCTGGGAACACGTGCTTGACAGCTTCGGTGAGTTCGTTGGCGGTCAGGTTTTTGCCCAGAACCGCGATAGCGTAACGGTCATCGTCGCCAAGGAATCCGGCAGTGGTGTGCTGCTCTTCGTACCAACCGGACTTGTTGGCAATCGTTTCCTTCGGTAGCGCTGCACGCAGACCGAAGTTCTGGTCTGCATCGCCGTAGGAGTAGCGCGGCAGTGAGTACATCAGCTGACGCATGTATTTGGTCTCCGTGTCGCTCAGCCCGCCTTCTTCGCTCAGCATCCGGTCAAAGTAGGCAACCATGTCGGCTGGCGTACTGGTGGTGGCTCCCCACATAGGTGAGCCGACAGTCTTATCCGAGAGGCCGTAGCGCTGTCGGACATTGTCAACGATGCGTACACCGCCGTAGGAATCCCACAGCTCGTCAGTTGCTTCGTTGTTGGAGTATCGAATCATGTCGTCGCGCAGCATGGCGTCGGGGTTGCCCTCAACCGGCATATCACCCTGGCCAGCGACAATCTCGCCCTTCTTCGGCTGCGTGTAGTTGGAATAGGCCACAACGTCGGCGACGAATACCTTCATCAGGCTGGCGAGGCGAAAAACATCATCACAGTGTGAGTTGCAGATGAACTCACCGGTCTGGCGATCCAGAATGCCCATGCCGAGCATGCCGCCCTTAGCGTCGAACTTCTCAGTCACTTCGTCGAGACGAGTTTGCACGCCAAGGCCCCACTGGGTCTTCGCCCCTGGCACAAGTGGGGGAAACTCCTTCGGCTCACTTTTCACAGTGCTTTCCGACGGCTCCGTCGAGGACGTTTCCGATGTCGGTGAAGAGGTTTTCTCGGTCGACTTCTCAGCCGACTGTTCCGCCGACTTCTCTGCGGTTCGCCCTGTGCTCTTCTCGGGAGCCTTTTCAGTTGGCTTTTCGGTGGTCTTCTTGGTTTTTGCGTCGGAGGGCTTAGCCGGCTCCGTTGACGATGGAGCTGCTACGACTACCTGCGAAAATGCACCGGTATCGGTGGAGTCAGCAGTTGCGGTGACTGTCGCGTTAGCCAGCGGCGCAGTTGCTGACAGAGTAATTACCGCGGCGAGACTCGCGGCCAGTCCGCGGTACGTGCGTTGAGGGCAATGAACCATGTTTAGAGAGTTTACAACTCTGGGGGAGTCTTGCTTGTCGGTAACCAGCTCTTTCCGTTTGCCGAGAGAGAGCGAGCTAGCTCACGTACAATTTTTTAAGAGATGGAATCTTCTCGGTTCCGATTAGTTATTCCGCATATGTTGAGGAAGGTTGGATTTGCATGGCTAATCCATTTGCCAAGGGCTGGAAGTACATGATGTCTTCGTTCGATAAGAAGATCGAGGACAATGCGGATCCTAAGGTTCAGATTGCACAGGCAGCTGAGGCCGAGCGTCAGCGCCATCAGGAGATTCAGCGTCAGGCTGCGGCTATCATCGGCAACCGCAATCAGCTGGAAATGCAGCTGGGGCGGTTGACCTCTGAGCGTGACAAGATTACCGAGAACACCCGGCAGGCACTCGCCAATGCGGATCAAGCTCGTGCCAAGGGCGATGAGGCCACTGCACAGAAGATGGAAAGCACTGCTGAGGTGTTTGCCACTCAGCTGGTGAATGTTGAAAAGGAGCTGGAAAATACTACGCAGCTCCACCAGCAGGCCGTATCTGCTGCTGAGGAGGCACAGCGTCAGGCGCAGCAGTCGCAGGCTCGCTACGAGCAGATTAAGCAGGATATCCGCAAGCTGGAGTCGCAGGCGGATCAGGCCAAGATGCAAGAGACCGCGTCGAAGACTCTCCAGAGCATGCAGGGTATTTCCGAGGATCCGAATGTGCCGACTTTGGATTCGGTCCGTGAGAAGATTGAAGGCCGCTACGCCAATGCGTTGGGCGCTCAGGAGCTCGCGGAATCCTCACAGGCAGGTCGCATGGCTGAGATCGAGACTTCGACTCGCGATGCCGCTGCAGACATGCGTCTGGCCGAAATTCGTGCCCAGATGAATAATGAAAACGCTGCTCTCGAATCCGGTTCTGCCGCGAAGGATAACGCCGGCGAGCTGGAGTCCGCCGAGTCCGCCGAGTCCGCCGAGTCCGTTGAGGCCGTTGAGGACACCACAACGGACGCAGACGAAGCGAAGTAGCGTTCACCAGTTGCCAACAATCGTCAACAAGAAAGTGTCGGGGTTTATGTCAGTTTGAGCGGGAAAAACCACCCTAAACTGACATAAACCCCGACACTTTCTCGCACCAGCAGCGCCAGCAGCGACAGTAGCGCCAGCAGTGCTGAAGCCACCGAAACTGCCGAATCCGTGAGGCGCGCTATTACTCCAATTCGCCGTTCTTCCGCGCGAGCAGCACTCCGCGGATACCGGCGTGGAAACCATCGCGCAGATTGACGCGCTGCGTCTCCGTCAGCGTGTATTCGTGCAGGGTTTCGCACGCAAACTGCAGCAGCGGACGATCAATGTCCGGTGGCAGCCCACCACCAGAGAGCAAGTGGGCACTATCGCGCGCCTGCTCGTTCGCAATATTCTCGTACCACCAGTTCGCGTACTGCTGTCCCACATCGAACGGCGTCTGAAAACCCGCGGATGCCCACACCTCGTTCGGCAGGGGCACGTATCGACTACGCAGCTTCCTCCTTGGCGCCATCATCGAAGGATTCGGCCGCGGGCTTGGTTTCGGCGTACTCGTGTTGGCACCGTCTTCGCTTGTCGACGGCTCCGTCGCCGACCCCCCACTGCCAACTGCAGTCGACGACGCGGAATCGGGGGCAGACGCGCCTGCATTCTCGGCTCCGGTGTTGTTCGCAGTGTCGTTACCAGCCCCACTGCCAGTGTTGACTGTCGCGCCGGGCATGGCCGCTGGAGAAGGCTGTGCTGGCTGCGCTGGCTGCGTTGGCGAGTCAGCCGAAACGCCCGAAGCAGCGGAATCCACCTGTGTAGCTTCCAAACCGCCGGTGCGCTCTACCTCAGCGCGGTGCTCAGCCTGCGCCGGGATTTCCCGGGCACCCATCTTGGCCGCGTGCTCGACCTCGTTGAACTTCGGCGAGTCGGCCTTGGCCGTCGGCGTGGCTGCGGCATTGTCTTCGCTACGACAGTCGGAATCGCTGTCAGCCGTGGGGGATGGCACAACGCGCTGGTCCTGCGGAACCTCCGGAGTGCCGGCCTCCGGCGAAGCAACGTCACCGTCGGCGGCGGAGGGAGTGTTCTCCGTGCCGTCGTCAAGCGAGCCCTCACCTGGAGGAGTGATGCGCGTATCCGGTACGCAGGTGGCGCCGAGATCTTCGATTGGTTCGGCATCGCCCAGCGGCTTATTCGTGCGGACGACCGGTGGGATTGGACCCTCGAGGACATTGAGCTGCATGGCGTCGGCGAAGTCCTCGCGGGGATCGAGGATTGTCGTCGAATCGCAGGCATGGCGAAGTGCACCGGACATAGAGTCCCAGCCGAAGCCGTAGAGATGCACGCGCACACCGGCGGCCGAAGCCTCAGCGACGCCGGGCAGCATGTCCGCATCGCCCGAGACCAGCACGATATCGGAAACTTGGTTGCGTAGGCCGGCGACAACCATGTCTGCGACGAGTCGCGTATCGACGGCCTTCTGCGTCCGTCGGTCACCCCATTCAATGAGCTGACCTGCGCGCAGCTGCACACCATCAATCGTGCGCAGTGAGCGCTGGTAACGATGCGGCCCCGACTCCGGGATGCCGTCGTACCAAAGTTGCCGCTGAACTGGCTGGTTCAGCTGCTGGTTAATCATTCGGTCAAGGACACTAACTACTTCTCTAAGGTCGATTTCTAATTGCCCGCGGGCTCCGGTTTCCCACGAGTTGTAAAAGCTCGCCAGTAAATATGACGTATCGACGAACACCAATGTGCGTTCAAGCATGGCTCCTAATTCCTGATTCTTTATTAACTAAATAAGCAAACCGGTTACATCGACAAGGATGCCCGAATAATTCATTCTATGCGCTAAACATGTTTAACTTCAGGGACTATTCTTAATAAGCCGCATTGCTTTGACCGTTCTTCGCGGGTTGGCAGAAGTGCGAGCCGACGAGAAAACACCGATCAATTTAGGTATTGACGTGCAAAGAAATCACCCCGCGAAGAGTGCGACCACACAGGAGAAGGGGAGTTGCAAACAGGTATGAGACGCTGGTTCGGCCTATTGGTTCTCATTACTGTGTTGGGGCAAGCGGTTTTCAACGGCGGTCGCGTGCTGCTTTCTTGGCGAGTCCTCGATTTTGGCGGTTCCGCCGCCACCGTCGGTTGGTTCACTGCCGCATTTTCACTTGTACCTCTTATTATTGCGCTTCCCGCCGGCAAGCTTGTCGACAGCCATCGTGCCACCGAAGTCATGTACTCCGGTCTCGTCGCCACCGTCATCGCTGCGGCAGTAATGGCGCTCTCGCCGAACCTACCTATTCTTCTGCTCGGCTACGTGGCCCTGGGTTTTGCCCACATGACCACGCTCATCGCCGCTCAAGGCATGGTTTCGCACCTGCGTGGCGGCGTCGCCGGGCTTGATAGCCTCTTTGCATACTTCACGCTTGGAATCTCTGTCGGGCAGTTCCTCGGCATCGTCGGTGCGGGTCTGCTCACTCCCAACCACGACGGCAGCGCCATGACCGCCACCACTTCCGCGCTCTGGGCGATGACGGGAATCGGTGCGATCGCCCTGGTCATCGGCTGGCCGGTCGCAACTGCTTATCGACGGCACGAAGCGAATGCAGCCGCCGAAGTGCAAGCTGCTAGCTCAACTGAGTATTCTCCGGCGTCGACTGTTAGCGACCGCAGCCGGATGGAGGAGAGGCGACCGGCGCAGGCCGAAGCCAGTGGCGCATCGGTCTTAAGCATCCTGCGTATCGACGGCATGTCCAGCGCCATGGCTGTATCAATTGCGGTCATCGTAGCCATTGACCTGTTGACGGCATATGTGCCGGTGCTGGGACGCGAACTGGGCTTTAGTGTTGCCGAGGTGACGGTAATCCTTGGTGCGCGTAGTGGCCTCGCGATTATTTCCCGAGCCCTCATGCCGACTGTTTTGCACCGAGCTAATCGCAATCGAGTCCTTATCATTGCAGTTTGTGCCGGTGTCCTGCCGCTTTTGGCAATGCCGTGGCTACAGAGTGCGTGGCTGATGGTTGTCGCAGTTGGTATCTGTGGCTTGGCGTGGGGTTTTGTCATGCCCATGTCAATGACGTGGGTGAGCTCCCTGGTGGATGCCGAGGTGCGCGCTCAGGCGCTATCCATCCGACTGATGGGTAACCGCTTGGCGCAGGTCATCCTGCCGCCGGTTGCTGGTTTGGGTGCTACCGCGATGGGTGCAGGCAGCGTGTTTCTGGGTGCGGGTGCGCTGATGGGGGTCGCGTCTGCCACTGCTTGGCGACGACTCGCAGGTGACAAGGCGGCTCTGACTAAGTAATTGGTCGATTGCTGAGTTGCTGAAAAGTAGCGCCCGAGCCGTAGGAAGGCTCAAATCTGGCGTACAGAGTTAACTAAAGTGATTCGTTTTCCAGGTTCTACCAGCGGATTCGCTTAAATAGGGGCATGTGTGTAATGTATTTGGAGGTCAGCGTGGCCAGGCAGTTTATGTGTTTGGTTGGTTGATGTGGGGGAAATGTTTTCGTGCGGTTAGCCGCTGGGAGTCGTTGGTTTGACTTTCTGGTTAATTGTTTGTTAATGTTTTCTCTCGCTGCTCACGTGGTGGTTGCCCTGGTTGGGGTGGTTGTCTTCGTGGGTGTGTGTTGTGTGAGAACTCAATAGTGTGCCGATGTACTAACTAATACTTTTTTGGGAAAGTGCTTGTTTGGTTGTCGTTTGCGCGTGTGTGTTGCTGGTGGGTGCCGGGGGCCTTTGTTTGTTTTGGGTCCTTTTGTGCTTGCGGGTGATGGATTGCGTGGCGGCGCCTTTGTTTGGGTGCTTTTC